>NZ_JAMOYX010000049.1:0-22408 GCF_023669465.1 Dorea sp. MB18-49 | reverse complement strand
TATTTATGAAAATCAATAAATAGATGCAATTATAGACGAATGTTTTTTGTTTTTCCTCCCAATTTTATACATTTTATTCTATTTTTATGCATTTATGCATCATTTATATTTGTTAATTAAAAGACAGTTTCTTTCATCATAGTACTGCGTTAAACAATCTTTCTCTTATTTCTTCTTTGGAAGTGACAATATGATCACACCGGCAATGATTCCGACAAATCCTGCCAGATCCATTCCGGAAAATGCCACATGCATAAAAATCACGGACATTGCTGTCGCTGTTAACGGCTCTACCGATGCGAGCAGACTTGCCTTGGAACCACCGATCAGCCGTACGCCTTCCATATAACAGCTAAAAGACATCACTGTACCGAAAATAATCACAACTACAATACAGCCAATACATTGCCAGTCCCAGGTAATATCTTCCACCAGCGTCCATGGCCGCACAAATGGTGTCAGACCGATTCCACTGATCAGCATACCCCAGCCAACCATCGGAAATGTTCCATAGATATCCATCAGATTCCCCGGAACCAGATTATAGAATATCGTTGCGACTGCCGATGAAAGACCGAATATCAATGTCGTTTTCGATACACTTAGCTGAGTCAGATTACCATGTGTTGCCAGCAATACCGTTCCGCCAAATGCAAGGATCAGGGCAAGGATTTCATTTTTCCCCGGAAGTTTCCAGTTCTTAAGTGCAAGAAGTACCATAATCATTACCGGCGCCGTATACTGCAGAACAGTTGCAATTCCCGCATTGGAATCTTCCACCGCCAGATAATACGTCATCTGACATCCAGCGATACCAATCACTCCATATACCAGCATCCTGAGCACATGCCGCTTATTTTTCCAGATACGGAATATTCCGTCCTTCTGCACCATATACGCTCTGGTCAATAATATGATCCCTGCAATGATCAGACGTACATTCACGATCCACGTTGCAGTCACTCCTTTGTATTCAAATGTGTATTTTCCGAATACTCCGGCAATCCCCCACAAGAACCCTCCTGTAATGGTAAGTGCAGTTCCCCTCACTGTCTCTTTTCGTTCCAACCGCTCTGTCAGATTCTCCTGTGCCGTATTGTTTTTTGTTGTCTGTGGTTTCCCCTTTGTCATTTTCCCCTGCATTCCTCTCTTTTGTCTGGTTTGTCTGTTCTATTGCATACTATGATATAAAAATCGTACGTCCCATCGAAGCAGTCATTCTGTGTGAAATAGATATCACCTTCCTGTCCTTCGAAATCGTGAACTTTCTCATTCCTTCTGCGCAGTCATCCACGTCCAGAATTGCCTTGGTCATGATATCCCCTTCGCCTTCTTCTCTGAGACTTGCACGACTCTTTAATACGAGACTTCTTTGATCTCCAATACAACGTGCTCAAAAATAGTTGTACCATCAACTACTTGGATGTTAGTACAACTATTTTTTTCTGTCAATATAGAATTTTATTATACACAAACCGAGAAGGGCAGGTCACCCTGCCCCTCAAAAGGATAGTATATCAATATTTAGTTAAGCGTCTCTGTTATTGATTTTCTAATCTGTATTCTATGCAGTTGCCGGAAGAATACGTGACAAGAAGGTCTGTGTTCTTCTCTCTTTCGGAGCTGTAAAGATGCGTTCTGGATTTCCTTCTTCTACTACATATCCATCAGCCATGAAGATAACTCTGTCTGCCACATCACGGGCAAATCCCATCTCATGTGTCACAACGATCATCGTCATTCCTTCTTTTGCCAGGGATTTCATAACATCCAATACATCACCTACCAGTTCCGGATCCAGTGCGGATGTCGGTTCATCAAAAAGAAGTGCTTTCGGTTCCATTGCAAGTGCTCTTGCTATGGCAACTCGCTGCTGCTGTCCTCCGGAAAGTGTACTTGGATAGACATCTGCTTTATCTTTTAATCCGACTTTATCCAAAAATTCCAGCGCTTTTTCATGCGCTTCTTCTTTGTTCATATGTTTGGTAAGAACCGGTGCCATCATAACATTCTCCGCAACCGTCTTTAATGGAAACAGATTGAATCTCTGAAATACCATACCAACCTCTTCACGGAATTTACGAATGTCACATTTCTTATCTAACAGGTTCTTTCCTTCGTATTCTACAATTCCTCCGGATGGACTCTCCAACTGGTTGATGCATCGAAGGAAGGTACTTTTTCCGGAACCGGATGGTCCGATGATACATACAACTTCTCCTTCCTCGATATCAAGGTTGATATCTTTTAATACTTCCAGGTTTCCGAATTTCTTTGATAAATGGCTAATTTTAATCATATCAATCACCTCATTTTTCTTTCAATCTGTTTCTGAACAATTATCAATATAGAAAGTATTATCAAGTAGAACACTGCCAGTGCGGTATATGTAGGAATTGCTTTAAAGCTTAAAGCTGCATATGCCTGTGCCTGATGTGTGATCTCATTTACCGCAATGGCTGATAATAATGCCGTATCCTTTACGGATGTAATAAACTGGTTAAAGAGGGCCGGTAAGGCGGATTTGAATGCCGGAGGAATGATCAAGTGGAGCATCGTCTGTGAACTGGTAAGTCCAAGAGATGCTCCGGCTTCTTTCTGTCCCGGATCAATTCCCATCAGTGCTCCTTTGACGATCTCAGAAATAAATGCTCCGGAGTTCAATGCAATAACCCCAATTCCGACGATTGTACTGCTGATATCTACGCCGACCAATTTTGGAATTACGAAATATCCGTAAAGTGCCTGCACCATAAGTGGTGTTGCTCTGATAATCCAAATGTAAACCTCAGCGATTGCTTTTCCTACTTTATACTTAGACTGTAATAAATATCCACAGAGACTTCCGATCAGGAATCCGATACCGATACCTACTACAGCGATCAATACTGTTAGTTTTAATCCTTCAAACATCATCGGGAGTAAAACATCCAAAAATTTCATATCCATATACTATCTCTTCCTATCTGTTGTTTTTTTCGTTCATTTCAAATATGATCCATAAGATCTATTCGCACCATTTTGCATACAATTCATCTGTTGTACCATTTTTGATCAGTACTTTTACAGCCGCATTGATCTCATCGTAATATTTGCATTCTTTGGAAATTGCTACACAATATGGTGCCTGGCCCTGATTGAATTCATCTCCTACGACTTCAAGATTGCTGTCCGGTGTTGTCTTAATATAGAAGTTTGCTCCAGGTCCGTCCTGAATAACTGCATCTACTTTCTTCTGTTCCAGAGATTCGTATGCGGTTGTGATCGTATCATGTACTTCCAGATCTGCATCGGAAAGGTTCTTAGATGCATACGTATGAGAAGCTGTTCCTTTTTCTACGGCTACTTTCTTGCCTTTCAGGTCATCAACACTCTTGATTCCTTCGTCATTTGATTTATTTACCATAACAACCTGGCCGGAATCACAATAGATATCTGAGAACTTCATAACTTCTTTTCTTTCATCTGTTGCACAAAGTGCTGCAGCTCCCATATCCAGTTTGTTTTCTGCAAGTGAGGTTGTGAGAGCCGAATAATCCATTGCCTGAATACCCCCGTCAATCTCAAATCCTAACAGGTCCTGCAAATCATTTATCAGATCCAGATCATATCCTATCAATGTCTTTCCATCTTCATCATAATAAGAAAATGGTCCGAAAAGTCCGGTTGTTCCGACTTTCAGTTTTACACCTTTCATGCTGTCTTTGATATCATTTTCTGTCAGAGTTTTCTTGGTCTCGGATTTGGATGAAGAATCATCACTTGATTTACTTCCACATCCTACGCCAAGCATTGCCACCATTGCTGCACACATCATAACTGCTACTAATTTCTTTTTCATAATTGTGGTCCTCCTTACTGTTCCATTTTTGAAATCTGCTATAAGACAGTTTTCTTTGGATCCTCTAATAACTGAAAATGTAAGGGCACATTACAAATGATTTTTGTAATGCGCCCTTGCATTTCCGTCCGACAGACCTTCTAACCTACCCGGGATGAATTAGAAAATAGTTTCTTATATTTCAGATAAATGAAATACAAAAAAGCTTTAGCATACGAAAAGGCGCCGCAGGTATGTGAACCGCGACGCCTTTGTCTGTCTTGTTCTTTATGAACTTGTGATTATTCTAACTGTTTTACTGATTTCCGTCAATCTGCAATTTTGTTTAAAATTGTCTGTTAATTTTGTTAATTTATCGTTTTTATCACGAATTAGTTTCTTCTTTTTTACACTATTTCTAAAATGTAATCTTTGTTTTAGTATTATTTTGTGTTATTTCACTATTAAAGTTTGTAATATTTCTTTTTATTTTATTACCATGATATACAGGTCAACCGATAAATATTCTTTTTATTTTATTCTTTTTCTTCTTTCCGGATATATTCTTCCAATGTCGGAAATGATATGGCTTCTCCGGTACACATGACCATAAGGTCATCCCTGAGTGCTCTTGCTTCTACTGTATCTACCTTTCCAAGCTCTTTCAGCAGACCAAGCGTCTTTTCCTGAATTTCTTCTGATACATCTTCCCATTTTTCACGGAATCTGCGCTGTCTGTAGTACACTTCCTTCTCAGCCGTATACTTTTTCATGATCCGCAACATATGCTCCGAACATCCTTCCAGATCAATGTGCTTAATGATATTCTTCAGATCTACCGCATCATCCAGTGCATTATGACTGACTTCCGTTCCCAGTCCACAAAGGATCTTCAGACTTCCGATCCCGGCACTCTGCAGATCCAGTTTCGCCGAATAGATGTCTTCTATATCTTTGATCATACGAAGGATACGGTTCACGATCTTTTTGGTCCGTTTCGATGCATCCTTGCGGTATTCCAGAAGATCTCTCTGTATCACGTACTTATCCGGTCCCCATACATAGACCCTTGATACCTCCCATGCTTCCAACTGCTCTGCGACTTCTTCCATCACAAGTTCATAATCCGGGGCACTTAAGAGATCTTTTCTCTCAATACCGGTCATCTCCTGGAACCGGTCATGCAGTTTGTCTTCTGCATAAATATAGGAATGAAATCTTGTTACTTCTTCAAAATTCTTCCCACAGACTACAAACCCAACCGACACAAGCTTGGCCGGCGGTCCACCCTTTACCTGAGATGTCAGGAATTCTGTGTCTAAGAATGCTACCATCTCGTTGTCCAGTTTTTCTGCGATGTTTGGTGTATTTTGTATGAATGATTTTTTATTTATGTTTTTCGTTATATTCTTCTTTGGTTTTTTCCTGACTTTTGTCAATGAAACCCACTCCTTGTTATTTCGTTTTGTTCCTTTTGAAATGATACAGGGTGTGGGGGGATTTTGCAAGTGGGAGCAATTATTTTCTGTCTTATATCATTTTATTTTCTTCATAGCAGGTAAATATATACGATGGATTTTCATAATACAAACTGCTGTTATAATCATCTATCTTTTCGATACGCTCTTTTCCCAGTTGATTCACAATATCTGCTCTAACATTTTTTGTTTTTTTTGCAATATAGTCGATCAAGCTACATGTATAAAATAAATCATTCTGCTTCTGTTTCATTTACAGTAATCATCTTTGTATCCTGATGATAATCATAACCAAAACAACCATTAAAGCCAACCAGTTCTCCACGTTTCATTTTCATCTGTAATCCCATTTTCACGTTACTGGAAAGAGATTCCACTTCTTCCTGCGCCAGAGAACTTAAAATTGTCAAAAGCATTTCTCCGTTCAGACACTTCCGGATCATTTCCTGAAATCCTTCACGCTTATATTCCAGCTTTAACTATGGTGTTGTGAAGTTCAATCAACTTTCAGCATTCGATACCCCACGCCAATGTGTGTTTGGATATATTGTGGAGAGTTTGGTTCTTTCTCGATTTTTTTACGAAGTGTTGCCATAAACACACGAAGGGAAGCAATATCATTATCCCAACTACTTCCCCAAATGCTTTGCGTAAGGAAAGTATGGGTCAGAACTTTTCCTATATTTCTTGTCAACAGGCAAAGCAACTTATATTCAATAGGTGTTAAATGCAACTCTTCTTCATTCAAATAAGCACAACCTGCAGCATAATCTACACGAAGTTTTCCGTTTACAAAAACAACCGCTTCGGCAGGGGATACTTTTTGCATCATCGATAACCTTCTTTGCGTGACTCGTAGTCTGGCAAGCAGTTCCTCAACAGAAAATGGCTTTGTTAAATAATCATCTGCGCCAGCATCCAACGCATCAATTTTATCGGTATCTTCACTGCGAGCACTGATTACGATGATTGGCATGTTTGACCAAGTACGGATTTTTTTAATAATCTCAACACCATCTATATCAGGAAGTCCTAAATCAAGTAAAACAATGTCAGGATTGTGTGAAGATGTTTCTAAAATTGCCGATTGACCATCGGGTGCCGTCAGATATCGGTATTCGTGTGCTTTTAAGGTTGTTGTAATTAAATTTCTGACAGATGTGTCATCTTCTACAACTAATATTAGTGACTTATTCATATACTTTGACCTCCCCTGCCGGTAATGTAAATGTAAATACTGTTCCGTGCGGCAGATTATCTGAAACAGTAAGTTCTCCGCCGTGGGCGTTAATAATGGACTTGCACAAAGATAATCCGAGTCCTAAACTTCGGCGGCTGTCTGCAATTTGATTTGCACCGCTATAGAACATGTCGAATATCCGTGGCTTTATTTCGTCAGCAATTCCGTTTCCGTCATCCGATATAGATACGATTGCTTGTTTTCCCCGCTTTTCTGTCCGAATAACAATATGAGAGTTTTTAGGTGTATATTTGATAGCATTATCAACAATATTGATGATTACCTGAACAATAAGCTTTGCATCCATTTTTGCAAGAAGAAATTCTTCTTTGCTTTCAACGGAAATATGATGTTCTTCACTCTTTCGATTAATATGATGTAACGCTTCTGTGATCACGTCATCCATCAAATCTTCCGTTATACGGAGATTCAACCGTCCTTCTTCAATCCGGGTTACAGCCAGCAAGTTTTCTACAAGGTTAATCAACCACATGGAATCATCATAAATATCCATGTACAGCTGCTTTTTTGTATCATTATCAAAAGAATCGCTGTTGGACAAAAGATTGCTGGCATTACCGGAAATGGATGTCAGCGGTGTCCTCAAATCATGTGAAATAGCACGCAGCAGGTTCGCTCGCAACTGTTCATTTTTTGCAAGAATGGCCGCCTCCTGTTTCTCACGGGCATTTTTCTCGTTTTCCAAAGCCAGGGCACATTCTCCGAGAATGGATAGTAGAATACTGTTTTCAAATGGATCAAGAGGTATTTCCCCCATCACGATTCCAATAACTCCATATACCATACTGCTGCTGCGAACAGCAAGGTACAGGCATTTTGCATTGGAAAGCGTTCCTGTTGTAGCTCCGGCACGTTTATTGTTTTTCAATACCCAGCCGGCAACGGCCTTTTCATTTTCGGAAATACACGATTCCAAATTTTCTTCAGTTACAGAAAAAATATGCGGCGTATCCAACACTTCTCCATCAGCTAAATAAAAAACGATATCTTTTCCCAAGAGTTTAATGAGCTGATTTGAAGTTGCAGATACAATTTCATTTTTATCTTTTGCCTGTTGCAATAGCTGGTTTGTATCAAATAACACTTTGGTACGGTAAGCAGATTGTGCCGCCTGTTTTGCTTGGTTTTTAATCCGTATAGCAAGAGAACCGGTTAAAAATGCCGCCAAAAACATGATAATAAAGGTAACAGGATAACCCTGATCATACGCCTGCAAGGTAAATTGAGGTTCCGTAAACAGGAAATTAAAGACCAAAACACTTACAATCGAGAAAATTAGGCTGTATATCTGATGTTTCGTGATGACAGCGGTGACAAGAATACCTAAAACAAAAACAGTAATGATATTTGCTTCGTCAAATCCAAATTTCCGGAAAATCATTCCGACTAAACTGGATAAAATCAGAATCGCAGTAGATTTTAATGTATCAGTGACAGAGAATACGATATGATTCTTTTTCCTGCCCCCTCTTAACTGATACACTGCCGCATTAGAAACCGTATCCGGAATAATATGCACATCCAGGTTAGGGGCATAATCAATCAATTTTTCTGTCAGGGTCGGTTTGCTGAGCAAATGCCGTTTTGTAGCAGAACTACGTCCGATCACAATCTTTGACACACCGGACAAACGAGTAAATTCCGCAATCTGAAACGGAACATCTTCTCCGTAAACTGTTTCTATTTTTGCCCCAAGCTGCTCAGCAAGACAAATATTTGAACGCAGGCGTTTTACATTTTCCTCGCTCATCACCGAAAAATCTGGGGTTTCTACAAATAGAGCCGTAAACTCCCCTTTAAAAGCAGAAGCCATTTTTGCGGCGGTACGGATAATTTTCGCATTGGATGGAGAAGAAGATAGACATACAAGAATATGTTCGCCTGTGTGATAATCTCCATGATTTTTTATGCGGGTATTTTCTGTGAGGATATTCACCCGGTCCGCACATCGCCGCAGTGAAATCTCCCGGAGAGCTGTCAAATTTTCTATTGTAAAAAAATTTTCTACTGCCTGTTTTTCCTGTGTCTGTCTGTATACATTTCCTGTATTCAAACGGTTGATCAAATCCTGTGGTTCAATATCTATTAATTCAACTTGATCTGCATTATCAAAAATAGAATCCGGGATGCGTTCCCGTACAACAATTTCCGTAATGGATGCAACTGTATCACAAAGGCTTTCAATATGCTGAACATTGACAGTCGTATAGACGTCAATCCCTGCATTCAAAAGTTCCTTAATGTCCTGATACCGTTTTGCATGACGGCATCCTTCGGCATTCGTATGCGCAAGTTCATCTACAAGGATAAGCTGTGGTTTTCTTTTCAACGCCATGCCAATGTCGAATTCGTCCAGTATCATACCATTATAAAAAACTTCTCTTGTAGGAAGAACTTCTAAGCCATTCAAAAGAGCTGCTGTTTTGGGACGTGCGTGGGTTTCTACATAACCGGCTACCACGTCAATTCCCTGCTGTTTTTCCATATGAGCTGCTTCTAACATGGCGTAGGTTTTACCCACACCAGCTGCATATCCGAAAAAGATTTTCAAATGTCCTCTATTACGGTTTTCTTCATCAACTTGGATTTCCTTTAATAACTGATCCGGATTGTGTCTGCTTTCACTCATACGGTCATCTCCTTATACAAAAACATTATATAGAATAATACGTAAATTTCAGAAAAGCATTTTAGCACTGACATTAAAATCGCATACAGATTATACCACCTTTTCTTCTTTTTTTCCATTCGGGCGTGTAGCCGAAAGCAGAAAACGCCCCGAAAAATCACGCAATTTTTCGACAAATAGACCCTTCATACAATTAATGTCATTTTGCCATATCACTCTCGCTGGTTTCTCAATCGTGTTGATGGGATGTACCGCAATGTCTATAGAGCCTGGAGTAATGACACTTTGCTTTATTTGAAGGGATAAGGAACAATACTCATCTTTCAAAATATCGTTAGAATTTTCTATGATAAAGCCAAAATCAAGTTTATTATTTCCCAGCCCATTTATTATTTCACTTACAGAACCGTAGAACAGGTTCAGCTCATAGTTTGGGTATTCGCTTGAAAATTGTTCTAATAGATCTGCAATAGAATCTATGATTGCAGGTGTTTCAAATCCAATCCTGAGCTTAGAATCTGAAATAAGTTTTTGGGATTGATTTTCCTTGAGAAATTTATCCAGCTTTTCCATAAGAAAATAACCATAAATAAATGCTGCCAATACCACTATAAGTAAAACAAAGTCTTTCATATCACCAACTTCTTTCAAAAATTAAATATGAAAACATTTTTGAATATGTTTCGTCTCCCCAAGAACAAGCATGGTACTGTCCTTTAACAACTGCGTATCGGAACTTATTTTCAAATTCATAATATCATTTGTTTTCAGCGCCATAATATTGACATTATATTTTTTTCGTATATCCAACTGACCGATTGTTTTTCCTATCCATTCTCCCGGTATAGATATTTCAAAGATTGCATGTTCTTCATCTAGTTCTATGTAATCGAAAATATGATCAGCACTATAACGGATCGCAACCCAATCGGCAAGCTGCCTTTCGGGATAAACAATTTCATCTGCGCCGTTTCGTAAAAGAAATTTTGCATGAACATCACGAGCGGCACGAGACACCACCATTTTTGCACCGAGTTCCTTCAAAAGGGACGTTACTTCCAATGAATTCTGAAAGTTATCTCCGATAGCCACAATACAAACATCAAAGTTCCCAACACCAAGCGAACCTAAAAAATCCTCATTAGTCGCATCCCCAATCTGAGCGTTAGTTACAAAGGGAAGTACAGCATCAACTCGAGTATCTTCTTTATCTACCGCCATCACATGATGATGCAATTCATCTAATTTCATAGCAATGTGCCGTCCGAATCTTCCCAGACCGATAAGTAATATTGATTTCATTTTTTTATTCTCCTTAACCTACTGTAATTTTTTCCTGAGGATATTTTGAACCGTTAGGCTTTTTTTCAGAAATGGTAGCAAAAATCAAGGTCAATCCTCCCACTCTTCCAAAAAACATCAGGCAAATCAAGATTATATGGGAAACAAACCCCAGGTCAGGAGTTATTCCCAACGATAACCCTACCGTCCCGATTGCCGACGCCGTCTCAAACAAAGCGGTCATAAGTGGAATATCTTCTGTTCTGCTAATTACCATTCCTCCGACAAGGAATAAAACGATATACATCAAAAAAATCGTAGCTGCATTTCTGATAGTGTCATCCGGAATTTGTCTGCCGAAAAAATTGGTGTGTTCCTTTTTTCTAAATACAGATAATGCCGATGAAACGAGAACTGCAAGAGTTGTCGTTTTCATACCACCTGCAGTGGAACCAGGCGAGCCACCGATGAGCATCAGCATAATGATAAGCATTTGCCCAACTTCACTGAGTAAAGTCAAATCTGCCGTATTGAATCCTGCTGTTCTCGGCGTAACGGATTGAAACAAAGAAACCCATACTCTTTCTGTAAGAGGCACATTTGAAAACTCAAAATAAAAAAAGTAAAGAGCCGGTAAGAATATCAATATTCCTGTTACCATAAAAATCACCTTGCTTTGCATCCGGTATTTTTTTAAATGCCATTTATGATTCTTTATATCCTCCCAGGTAAGGAATCCAATACCTCCTGCAATAATCAGCATCATAATTACAAGATTTACAATCGGCTGTACAGAATAAGAGGTCAACGAGGAAAAAGGGGTTCTTATACCGATTAGATCAAATCCTGCATTGCAAAAAGCAGAAATAGAATGGAACAGTGAATACCATATTCCTTTCCAAAACCCAAAGTCCCTGCAAAAAACGGGGGCTAAAAGAACCGCACCAATGATTTCGATAAGAATAGTAGTCCGAATAATAAATTGCGTTCTCCGCACAATACCACCCACCGTTGGAGCCGAAATTGCCTCTTGCATGGTACTTCGCTGCATCAACCCGATTTTGCGTCCGGAAACAACAGCAATCGCAATAGCAATCGTAATAATTCCCATACCTCCGATTTGAATCAGCAGTAAAATAACTCCTTGGCCAAATAAAGACCAGTAGGTTGCCGTATCATTAACAACCAGTCCCGTCACACAAACCGCAGAAGTTGCGGTAAACAAAGCATCCAAAAAGGAGGTACACTGACCGCTTTTTGTAGCAATCGGCAGCATCAAAAGCAGACTGCCTAAGAGAATCACGGATAAAAACCCTAAACTAATCACTTGAAATGATGTTATATGTCGATGTCTTGATCTGTTTGTCTGTTGCATAACTATATCCCCATAATCTTAATTTCTTTTTTATATTGCCTTTATTCTATCTTTATTTGTATTAAATGGGCGTAAGTAAGTTTGTTTTGAAATTAAGATTGTATAAAGATGAGCAGAAGTCCCATCATGGTCTTCCAGGCAAACGCCGTGTTCATAATAATAAGGCGTGATTTCCACCACAAATTTCTTTCTTCCTTGCCATTTTTTATCTTCTCCTTTGCCTTGGGATAAAAGAAAAGGACACTCATCTTCCAGAAGTTCTGAAAACAAGCGTCCTTTTGGCTTTTCTCTATGCTATTAAATAAAAAATGTTAATTCTGTCCGAATGTATTTCCTCATACCAGATGCAATACTACTGACACTTCGATTCCATTCATAATCTGCTTTTTCTTGCCCTGTTTGCCTGTTGGTGTGAAACTCATATACCTCGCAAAGTGCCTAAAATTAAGGACTTCTACGAATTCACCCGATGTAGACAACACACGACTTCCACATGCACCGTATGCGGAAACTGATCCACAGGCGTCACATCCTTAAGCTCATACCCATTCGCTCTTAAGAACTTCACATCCCGCGCAAGTGTCGCACTGTCGCAGCTTACATACACAACTTTCTCCGGCTGCATATCCACGATCGTCTGAAGCAGGGATTCCTCACAGCCTTTTCTCGGCGGATCGACCACGATCACATCTGCGTGTGCGGTCTCTCCGTTATGTGTCTTTTCATATTCTTTGTAATACTCCGGCAGGACTTCTTCTGCCTTACCTACATAGAATTCCGCATTCGTAATGTCATTGATCTTTGCATTATTCTTCGCATCGTCTATGGCCTGCGGTACGATCTCCACGCCATATACCTGCTTTGCTTTCTTTGCAAGGAACAGGGAAATCGTTCCGATTCCACAGTACAGGTCCCACACCGCCTCATTGCCGGTCAGGCCTGCATAGTCTAATGCCAGTCCGTATAATTTCTCTGTCTGGACCGGATTCACCTGGTAGAATGACAGCGGAGATATCTGGTACTTGATCTCACCGATATAGTCTGTGATGAACTCCTGTCCCCACAGAAGGCGGATCGTATCGCCCATGATCACATTCGTCTTCGCTGTGTTCGTACTGAGAGTGATGCTTGTCATACCCGGAATCTGACGTAGCCGTCCGACCAGATCATGACAGTGCGGAATCGTCTTTCCATTGATGACCAGACATACCATGATTTCATCTGTCTTGAATCCGTAACGGAGCAGTACATGGCGTACCAGCCCTTTATGCTTCACTTCATCGTATGCCGGAATTTTGAATTCTTCCATGAAGTCCAGAATACAGTTCAGGATCTCTTCGTTGACTTCCACACCAAGCGCGCAGTCTGTATTCTCGATAATGCTGTGTGTTCTTCCGGCATAGAACCCGGCGATCACTCTGCCGTCTTTATCTGTTCCGATCGGGAACTGCGCCTTATTCCGGTAGCGGAACGGCTGCATTCCTTCTCCGTCCATGCCGACAGCCGGATGCATGATCTGATCCAGAAGTTCTGTCGGAACTTCTCCGATCCGCTCCAGATTGCCGCGTACCTTTGCTTCTTTAAATGCAAGCTGTGCCGGATACTTCATCTCCTGGATCTGACAACCGCCGCATTTTCTTGCCATCGGACAGACCGGCTCTTCCACACGGTCTTTTGATGGAGTCAGGACATTCATCAGGCGGGCATAGCCGTAATTCTTCTTGGCTTTCATTACTTTCGCCTCTACAACATCCCCGATGATGGCATCTTTGATAAACAACGTGTATCCATCCACCTTGCCGATGCCTTCTCCTCCGACTCCGATATCTTCTATTTTTACCTTTACTATTTCATTCTTCTGCATCATTAGATAACTGTCTTTCTGATATTTGATTCAAACAGGCGGTTATATCCCAGCCAGTCATTTCCTTTTTTATCTTTGAATAACTCTGTCAGTGTCTGCATCTTGGCATCTGCATTGTCTGCAAGATTCAGTGCCATCGCCTCGGCAAGTGCCGGTTTCTTCGGTGAACCGTATTCCAGTTCTCCGTGATGTGCAACGATACAGTGTTTTAATTCATTCGCAAGTTTCTCCGGGAAGTCCGGGATATTGCGGACTGCATCTCCGATCATCTCCACACCGATTACAATATGTCCCAGAAGCTGTCCTTCATCTGTGTAATCATTTTCCGGGAAGGAAGATAATTCCTTCGTCTTTCCGATATCGTGGCAGATCGCTGCTGTGAAAAGCAGGTCCTTATTCAGGATCGGATATGCTCCCACCATATAGTCACAGAACTTCACAACACTTAATGTATGTTCCAGAAGTCCTCCGGCGAATCCATGATGAACCGTCTTCGCAGCGGAATGTCCCTTGAAATTACGGATAAATGTCTCGTCTTTTACAAAATAATACTCCAGCACCTGTCTCAGATACTGGTTCTCTACTTTCTTAATATATCCAAGCAGTTCCTCATACATGCCATCTGTACTCTTCTCCGTTGTCGGCATATAATCGGCGGCGATATATTCACCCTCCTGTGCTTTACGGATCTGCTTAATGTTAAGCTGCAGATTGTTATTATAACTGATGATTTCACCATATACTTCAATAAAATCCATCTCATCATAATCTGCGATTCCGCCGGAATTCGGATCCCATACTTTCCCGTCAAGTGTCCCGGTCTTATCCTGAAGGATCAGATTATCATATGGTCTTCCGTTTCTGGTCTCCGCAGAACGCTTTCCTTTGCACAAATATACATTTCTGATTGTTTCTCCTTCGTGAAGGGTGTTGATATATCTCATCTTATTTCCTCTTTCTATATTCTATATTAATATTATTCTATATTTTACAACGATCGAAACATCTCCCCGGAAGCATCCGGCAAGCCTACTCCTTGCTTCCGACTGTCACGTCAAATGAAATATCCACATAACCGCCGGATCCCTGTCTCTGTCCTTTGAGTCTTATCTTGCTGTCGCTTTTCTGGTCACGCATCACACTCTGATAGACCGCCAGCGACGATATCTTCTTGCCTGCAGCCTCTGTGATTATATCCCCGCTCTGGATTCCTGCTGCCATTGCCGGAGAATCCGGCTCTACTGTCTGGACGTATACTCCATTTGGAATTCCCTGAGCTTCGATTTCTGCCGTCACATCCAGTCCACGAATACCGACATACGGCACCGCCTGTCCGTTAGACAACAATTCAATCTCTGATTTTAAGCCCGAAATTCCATACCCGGTTACCAGCCTTTTACTGCTATTATCAGAAATACTCTGATCAATAATTCCGACTACTTCTCCCGACAAATTAACGATCACACCTGTTCCGTCTTCTGCCGCACCAATATCAGTGCAAAGGAGCTGATAACTTCCGTCATCTGCATCCAGTTCATTTCTGCTGTTCGCAATCGTTCCAAATCCGACCGCTCCTGCATAGCCAAATGGCTTTCCAAGCACTGCCACGGCGTCCCCTTTCTGTACAGAATTGGAACTGCCAAGTTTGGCGGTACTGATCTGCGTCCATGTTGACTGTTCAATGCTGCTTCCCGACACAGCATAGATCGCAAATCCGAGACTTTCATCTTTCTTCTTCACAGATGCCTGTTCTGTATTGCCATCCGAGAATCTAATATGGATCTCTTTTGCATCTTTTAATATAGAAGTCTTTCCGTATACCAGAAGCTCCTGCCCATTATCAGCGATGATCAGTCCGGACACACTGTTTTTATTATCGTAAGACTCGTCTGTCCAGTCCTGCTCTCCGGATACACCTATGATCTCTACCACGGATTTTCCGGCCTCTGTGGCTACGTCGTTCATTGCTTTCTGAAGTTCTCTGTAATTGTCAATATCCAGCGTCTGTTCCGTATTGTTACTGGTATCCGCTTTTTTTTCTTCTGTATTATCTTCTTCTTTCTCTTTCGGTATCACTACCTCTTGTGAATCTCCGGGAAACTTCTTATCAAGCCATGGTTTGAGCGCAGAAAAACTAATGCAGGCACACACACCGAATACCACTCCAAGCCCCGCCATGCGAAGCAGGTCTTTACGGCACTTTTTTCCACGGCTGTTCTCGTCTTTGATCGTCTCCTGCATAAATGAATATTCTGATTTTTCTATTTTTTTCCCAGGTTCTCCCTGCTTATTTTCCAGAGGTTTCTGCTCATCCATCAGCTTTTTCGTCTCCTTTGCAATCCTTTTTATAGTATACCGTATGGAATGGGAATGTTCAATATTTATCCTTTTCTTTATCGTCCAAATAAGGTAGAATAGGTACTGACTACAGCTACTGTATGAACAGTAACTAGAATAAGTTCAGGTGAGAAACATGAATAAAAAAACATTAACTAAATTAGAATATCATAAAATTATTGACATCTTAATAGAACAGGCAACTTCTTTTGGCGGCAAGGAACGCTGCAAGAGATTAAAACCGATGACATCCATCACGGATATCGAAGCCGCACAAGAACAGACTGCCGCCGCATTTACCCGTATCATTAAGAAGGGACGTCCTTCTTTCGGAAGCTGTAATCCGGTTGGTGAATCCTTAAAGCGTCTGGAAGTCGGTGCCGCGCTCGGAAGCGGAGAGCTTTTGCGTATCTGTAAGCTTCTGGAAAATGCAGGGCAGATCAAAGCTTACGGCCGTCACGAGACTGTGGACGATGCAGAAGACTGTCTGGATGCTTTCTTCCAGCAGATCGAGCCACTGACACTGGTAAGCACTGAGATCCGCCGATGCATTATTGACGAAGATGAGATCAGTGATGATGCCAGCAGTACATTAAAGCAGATCCGCCGTTCCATGAACCAGATCAATGATAAAGTACATTCTACATTATCTTCTCTGGTCAACGGTTCGCTCCGTACCTATCTGCAGGATGCGATCATCACTATGCGCGGGGACCGCTACTGTATCCCGGTCAAAGCCGAATACAGAAGCCAGGTATCCGGTCTGATCCATGACCAGTCTGCCACAGGTTCTACCCTGTTCATCGAACCGATGTCTGTTGTAAAACTGAATAATGATTTAAAAGAGCTTTACGGCAAAGAGCAGGAAGAGATCCAGGTGATCCTTGCACGCTTAAGCGCCGATGTTGCAGAATATATCGACTCCATCCGCACCGACTACAAAGTCATGACGGAGCTGGATTTCATATTTGCAAAAGGAAATCTCGCAATCAACATGAACGCAAGCAAGCCAATCTTCAATACAGAAGGCCGGATCCATATCCGTGAGGGCCGCCATCCGCTGTTAGATAAGAAGAAAGTCGTTCCGATCACCGTCACACTCGGTGATACCTTCGACCTTCTGATCGTAACCGGACCGAACACCGGCGGTAAGACCGTTTCGTTAAAGACGGTCGGATTATTTACCCTGATGGGTCAGGCAGGACTTCATATCCCTGCGCTGGACCGTTCGGAACTGGCAATTTTTGAAAATGTATATGCCGATATCGGAGATGAGCAGAGTATCGAGCAGAGCCTCAGTACCTTCTCTTCTCATATGACGAATATCGTTTCGTTCTTAAAGCATGTAGACGAACATTCTCTGGTACTGTTCGATGAGTTGAATGCAGGAACCGACCCTACCGAAGGTGCTGCTCTTGCAATCGCCATCTTAAGCTATCTGCACCAGAGAGGCATCCGTACCATGGCAACGACACACTACAGCGAACTGAAAGTCTTCGCACTTTCCACACCGGGCGTTGAAAATGCCTGTTGTGAATTCGATGTAGAGACGCTCAGTCCGACTTACCGCCTTCTGATCGGTATCCCGGGAAAGAGTAATGCATTTGCCATCGCAGGAAAACTCGGACTTCCGGATTATATCATCGAAGATGCCAAGACACATCTGACCGAACAGGATGAATCCTTCGAAGACCTGTTAACCGATCTGGAGACAAGTAAACGTACCATCCGGAAAGAGCAGGAAGAGATCGAACACTACAAACGTGAACTGGCACGTCTCGAAGAAGAGACCCGTCAGAAACGTGATAAATTAGAAGAACAGCGTGACCGTATCATCCGCGAGGCCAATGAAAAGGCTCATGAGATCCTGGCCGATGCCAAGGAAACAGCCGATGAGACCATGCGTAATTTCCACAAATTCGGCAAAGCCAATATCTCCGTTGCCGAGATGGAAAAGGAACGTGAGCGTCTCCGCAAGAAGATGAACGCAACACAGAATTCCATGAAGACAGATACCAAGAAACCAAAAAAGGCTTACAAACCAAGTGATTTCAAACTTGGAGAATCTGTCAAGGTACTGAGTATGAACCTGACCGGATCTGTCACTTCACTTCCGGATTCCAAGGGAAATGTCACCGTACAGATGGGAATCTTACGTTCCACAGTTAATATTTCCGATCTGGAGATCATCGATGAAGCGCCGGCATATTCATTTGCCAAAAGAACCCGTCAGACCGGTAAAGGCAAAGTCAAGATGGGCAAATCTCTTGCGATCAGTCCTGAAATCAACCTTCTTGGTAAAACAGTCGATGAAGCGATCGCCGAGCTGGATAAATATCTGGACGACGCCTCGCTTGCACACCTCAGTTCTGTAAGAATCGTTCACGGTAAAGGAACCGGAGCTTTAAGAGCCGGTATCCATAAATATCTGAAACGGCAGAAACATGTCAAATCATTCCGCCTTGGCGCATTTGGCGAAGGTGACGCCGGCGTAACGATCGCTGAGCTGAAATAAAAGTTAAAATAAGGGATAGTATAAGGGGAAACTTTAAAGTGAATCAGTATAGATAAATGCATCTATATACGGGAGGAGTATACATCTATGAACAAACAGAAAATACTGATCGTCGATGACGATGAAAATATCGCTGAACTGGTCTCATTATATCTGACAAAAGAATGCTTTGACACTATGATGGTCCACGATGGCGAACGGGCACTGGTTGCCTTTGACACTTACAAACCGAACCTGATTCTTTTAGATCTCATGCTGCCTGGTATCGACGGATATCAGGTCTGTCGCGAGATCCGTACGAGATCTAACACTCCGATCATCATGCTGTCCGCCAAGGGTGAAGTATTCGACAAGGTACTTGGCCTGGAGCTCGGTGCAGATGATTACATTATGAAACCATTTGATGCCAAAGAGCTGGTTGCACGTGTAAAAGCAGTCTTACGCCGCTATCAGGTCGGCTCCAAACCGGAGACTCCTCAGGCAGATAAGGGAAAATGTGTCGAATACCCGGGAATTGAGATCAACCTTACCAATTACTCCGTCATTGTTGACGGCCATACGGTCGAGATGCCGCCAAAGGAACTGGAACTTCTCTATTTCCTCGCATCCTCTCCGAACCAGGTATTCACAAGAGAGCAATTACTGGATCAGATCTGGGGCTATGAATATATCGGCGATACCCGTACCGTCGATGTGCACATCAAACGTCTCCGCGAGAAGATCAAGGATCACAATGGCTGGAGTCTCAGCACTGTATGGGGAATCGGTTATAAATTTGAAGTAAAATAACAGCAGGTTAATATCATGAAAAGTACATTATATTTAAAATTTATATTTATCTATATTGTGTTCGGATTCTTAAGCCTTTTTACAGCCGCAACACTGACAGAGAACCTGGTCAGTACGCCGATTTTTAACCGCGTAAGTAACAGTATGTACCGGGAAGCTACGATGGTTGCCAACAACTATCTTCCCGGTTATTTTTCCGGCGAATTAACAGAATCTGACGCACAGATGATCTTATCCGGAATAGAGACACAGCTTGACGCTGCAGTCTGGTTCGTTTCAAAAGATGGAAAAGTAATCCTTTCTGCACAGTCCGGGAACTACCCGTCCGCGCCTGATTCCATTAAAGATTTCGACCCGGCGGAATCCGGAAGCAATCGTTCACAGACTGGTGATTATCACGGATATTTTGACAATGATGTGATCACTGTCACTGTACCGGTAACTTACGGGTATTCTCCAAAAGGATATCTGATGATCCACCAGTATACCTCTGTTGTGGATACCATGACAGACACACTGATGCGTGGTGTATATATTACATTCATCGTAATCTTCCTGCTTTCATTCATTATCCTGCTGGCGTTCCATTTCCTTGTGTACCGTCCGCTTCATAAGATTACCGAAGCAGCAACCCAATATGCTTCCGGTAACCTGGAATATGAGATTCCTGTCACAACTGAAGATGAGATGGGTTATCTGTCCGCATCACTGAACTACATGTCCTCTCAGCTGAGGGATATGGAAGATTATCAGAAGAAATTTGTGGCAAATGTGTCTCATGATTTTCGTTCTCCACTTACCTCCATCAAAGGTTATGTGGAAGCCATGACAGACGGAACCATCCCACCAGAATTACATGAAAAATACCTGAAGATCATCTTATTCGAAACAGAACGCCTGACAGATCTGACACAGGATCTTCTGACGTTAAATGAATTTGACACCAATCACCTGCTTCTCAACCGGGAAGTATTCGATATTCACGAGATGATCAAGCATGTAGCGGCATCTTTCGAAGGTGTCTGCACACAGAAGAAGATTTCCATCGAATTGGTCTTCGCAACAAAACACCTGAACGTCAACGCTGACAAACGAAAAATCCAGCAAGTCTTATACAACCTGCTGGACAATGCGATTAAATTCAGTGATCCGGATTCCATCGTCACGATTGAGACGACAGACCGCGGAGAAAAAGTATATACCTCTGTAAAAGATAACGGTATGGGTATTCCAAGATCAGCGCTTGGGAAAATCTGGGAACGCTTTTACAAGAGTGACCTCTCCCGTGGAAAAGATAAGAAAGGTACCGGACTTGGACTTGCGATCGTGAAAGAAGCAATTCAGGCACATGGGGAGAATATTACCGTGGTGAGTACGGAAGGAGTCGGAACCGAATTCTCCTTTTCACTTCCGAAGGTTGCTGGCTAATTTATCATTGTGACCTCTCAGTCCATGAGAAAGAGTTGGAACTTCTTAAGTAAAAAAATCGGCCGTTAGCCGGTTAAAAATCATTTGTCTGAGCGATCAGCGAGTTATGATTTTTGACCGGCTGCTTTTAGGCCGATTTTTTTGCTTTAGATGTTCCCCATGATTGAATCCGCACAGCAATCCCTTCTATACTTTTATTCAGAACCGGGGTAAGCCGCCATGATACATTAAATTTTCCTACTTACTATACAGAATCTTCTGCACCTCATCCGTCTTCAGATTCTTTTTCGTCACCCATGTATATCCCGTATTAACCACAGCCTCATTTCCCATATTCAGAGAAGCCCTTGCTGCAGCCACAACGGTTGCATATCCCATGCCAAATGGGTTCTGTACGATCAGTCCGTTAACTTTACCGTCTTTCAGATCCTGAATCTCATCATCGTTGGCGTCGAAGCCGATGACTTTCACTTTTTTCTCCATTTTATTTCTTTCCAGACCATCGACTGCAAGTTTTACGGAATCCCCGTTTGCAGCAAAGCAGCCTGTAATATTTGGATGTTTTGCAAGGATATAATCAACTACCTGATCTTCAGTGATACTGTCTGCTGTTACAACATCTTCTCCTGTGAGCTGTCCCTCCGGAAGTTCACTGTCTTTTGGTCGGTAGGTTCCGGCATTGATCTCATCGGATACTGTCTTCTGCATATTGCTCAGTTCATCCATGTGGTATACATTGACCACTGAAATATTCGGATGATTTGCTTTCAATTCTTCTGTTACAGCTTTTTCTCTCTGAAGAGCTGCCTGTGATTTGGAATCCTGAATGAACAGCACCGCTTCTCCGCTGTCGCCCATCTCTTCCGCAAGTCTCTGTGCCGCTTCCTTTCCTGCAGCTACATTGTCTGTGGATACATCTGCAGCCACACCCTGATAATCTGATCCGGAATCAAAAGTTACGATCGGAATCTCACTGTCTGTTGCAAGATCGAATTGCACCTGGCATGCCTGCAGGTCTACGATCGAAATGCCCACTGCGACCGGATATCTGTCCAGTTCTTCATCCAGAAGATTTACCTGGTCATCGACATTATCTGCTGTATCCGGTGCATTAAATGCTACTTTCACCTTATCTTTTCCTGTATACCCAAGATTTGTATTAATATCTTCCGCAGCCTGCGCTACACCTTTTTTCACTTCATCCCAGTACTGTGCTCCGTTCGCTTTTCCGATAATGGAAATATAATCGCCTTTTTTCAGCTTTAATCCGTCCGTATTATTATATGCCGCCGGAGTGATCAGATCTAATTTCCCCTGATATGCGTTTTCTTCTGTCTTAGTTGTATTCTTTTCTGACTCAATCTTTTTTTCTTCATCGGTTGCTTTTGATGTCTGCTGACATCCACATACAAGCAGTGCTGTACCCAGCAGCATGGCAATGATTCTGTTTTTCTTCATTTTCCTCTCTCCTATATCTGGTATCATTTCTACTTATACTTAATACTTCTAACTTTTGATTCCGGATCAGATTATCAGGGTGTGGCTGCAGATGTATCCACAGACAATGTAGCTGCAGGAAAGGAAGCGGCACAGAGACTTGCGGAAGAGATGGGCGACAGCGGAGAAGCGGT
>NZ_JAMOYX010000048.1:0-23158 GCF_023669465.1 Dorea sp. MB18-49 | reverse complement strand
TTTGATAAATAGTGTAAAAATTGAGACAATAATAAACTGTGTAAAAATGAGGTTTATTATTGTCTTTTTTATGATATAATAAAAGATGTAACAGAACGATACAACTATAACAGAGAGGTAGAGTTATGAACATAGCAGCCTATTGCCGAGTCTCCACCGACAAAGCTGATCAGCTCAACAGTCTGGAAGCCCAAAAGGAATTCTTTTCAGAATATACCAAGCGCACAGGGGACACTTTAGTAAGATTATATGCAGATGAGGGCATTTCTGGAACTAAAATTAAAAATCGTAAAGAATTTCTTCGCATGATGTCTGATGCAGAGCATGGATTGTTTGATATGGTCGTTGTAAAAGACATCTCTCGTTTTGCCAGAAACACGGTGGATCTTTTACAGAATGTCCGTAAGCTGAAATCATTGGGAATTGAAACACAGTTCTTAACAGCCAATATGACTAGCATGGGAAATAGCGAGTTTGTTCTTACCATCTTTGGGGCTCTGGCACAGGAAGAAAGCGCGAATACTTCCAAACGTGTAAAGTTTGGTAAGAAGATGAATGCAGAAAAAGGACGAGTTCCGAATATTGTATATGGATATGACAAAACAATCGGAGATTATTTTAATCTTGCAATTAATAAAGAAGAATCTAAAGTTGTACAGCAGATTTACAAGTGGTACACAGAAGAAGGCTACGGTGCTGCCAAGATTGCAAATATGTTAAATGAAAAAGGATATAAGACAAAACGAAATTGCAAATGGAGTCAGAATGCAACGTGCCGTATTTTAACAAATGAAATATATACTGGAAAAATTATTAATGGCAAGCAAGAAGTCAGTGATTTCTTGACAGGTCAGAGAAGAGACAAGGACGAGACAGAATGGATGGTTGTGGAACGACCGGAACTTCGAATCATAGAAGATGAGACATTTGAAAAAGCACAAGAGATTTTAAGAGGCAGACATGATGCATTTAATCTTAGCCATGAACGACAAAGCAATAAGCATCTATTTTCTACATTGATCAAGTGTAAAGAATGTGGCTGGTCCTTCCGGAGAACAGTTCGTACTTATAAGAATACGTATGTGCGCTGGGTATGTTCTGGACGAAACGGTCGGGGAGCAGATAGCTGCCCAAATAAAACGGTTGTGGACGAGGAAGAACTTATTGAAGTTTTGCAGGAATATTTTACAAATGTATTGAAACAAAAGAAAAAAGTGATTGCTCATGTGGTAAATGAATTTCAGCGTGTATATAAAGCCAAAGACGAAAATGTAGAGTACGAAAAAGAATTAAATGCAGAACTTGCTAAATTACAAAAGACAAGACAAAAATATATGGATATGTACACGGATGATCTAATCTCCCGTGAAGAGTTGAATGAGAAGATTGGCGGTTCTCGTCAGGAGATGGAGCGGATAGAAAATGAACTTAAGATGGTATCTTATCATTTAACCAAGGGAGAACAGTTAGAGAACATTTTAAATAATACATTTAAGGAGATTGAGGACATCACAGATGTACACCAGATGACCAATCAGCAGTTAAAACGATTGATTCAGAAGATAGAAGTAGATAAGGAGGGAAATGTAGATATTTATTTACGCTTGCTTGGTGATCTTGGGTTAGATGAGTCTGTATTAATTGAAGAAAATGAAACCGCTCTAAATTGTGACGACCAAACATAAAGACTGCACCGACCGCTTGGAGCAGATCAACCCGACCCTGGCGCAGAGCGTCCGCAAAGTTCTTGACGTGAACAAACAGGAACGCCACATCCGCGGCGGACTTGCCACCCGGGAGAAATATCTTCACCAGCATCGGCACGCAGGATAAAGAGAGTAACAGAACAAAAAGCTCTTATGATTTCGGACATCAACGAGTCGATTTCATGGGATAAAAGATAACAACAGAACAAAAAACTCCGCACAGATATTCTGGAGAAGCATCATATATAGACGATTCATTCGAATATCCTTGCGGAGTTTTTATACAACTAATTATTTCTAAGAATTATGATGTCTCGAATTGTAAAAACACAGCCTTCATAATCACAAGAACAACATCACCAGTTTAAAGATCCAGTTGGCGGCGACCCCGGCGCAGAGTCCACCGATCGTGTGGCTTAAAATTGCCTTTCCGGTCAGCTTGTTCACTTTAAGTGAAGACATCATAGCCACATGTGTGCTGAGGTATCCGCTCCAGCACATGCACATTGCAGTGAATACGGCTACGTCATTGGCGAGGACGGTTCCGGCTTCTGCCATGTGCGGTACTAGTCCGATTGCGGCACCGGCAGCACCGAGTGCCGTGATCGGAACGGAGATTCCGGATGCATCTGTGAATCCAAAAAGCGGTGATAAGATGAATTCAAGCTTCTTTCCAAGCCATGGAAGGAAAGCGATTCCTTCATAAGCGGCACCGGTGTAAGTTCCGTCTGCAGATGCGCCGTTGGTTAGCATCATGACCAGTGTACAGATGGTGATAACGCCCGGGATGATGGCAAGGCCGACATCCACACCGTTTTTACCACCCTCAAGAAGTGCCTCGATGGCACGTCCGCCGATGCCTCCGTCACGGATCTCGCGGGTATTCATGATGGCATCCATGTCTTCATGTTCTTCGAACTGTACGCAGTATTCTTCGGTTCCATATTCTTTCTTGGTGAAATGAAGCATGATGCGAACACTGATGATACTGCCGATTATAGCGGAAAAGTTACCGACCAGTACAGCAGTTCCAGCGTGTCCACCTTTTAACTTCAGACCGATCATGAATGTACTTACAATCAGTCCCATTCCGAAAGATGTTCCAAGGTTCGTTAAAGCCGGAAGCTGGAATTTCTTGAAATATTTACGGAAATTCTTATCTTCAGCAAGTCCCAGGATTGCCGGATTGTCGGACAGATAAGTAGTGATTACACCGAGTGCTGCGGCACCCGGCAGATTATAAAGTGGCTTCATCAGCGGTGACAGTAATTTATTCACCATCGAAATGACACCGAATTCTGAGAACAGTCCTGAAATGGCTCCGGCAAGAACCGCGATTGCCATAATATAGAAGACTGTCTCAAGAAGCAGCTGGTAGCCGGTGTTCATCAATGTGTTCAGCATATTGACACCGCCCATTTTCATACCCATACCACCGAAAATTCCTAAAAAGATTGCCAGAAAGACGAATCCTTCAAGACTGATGGATTTTTTTGTTCTTTTGTTTCCCATAAAAAACCTCCAATATTTTATACACGTATTTTATCCAAGTTTCCCAGCTTATATAAAACGCATAGTAATAAGATACTATATAATTAAATGGAAGTCAATCATTGTTTACAAATTGTGCATATAAGATAAAATGATAGTGTATAATAAAAATAAATTATGCATAATTATTGTGAATTGAAAAAATTTTATTGAAATGCTAATATAAAAATGGATATATTAATAAAAGAGATAAATAAATCGGATGTATGAAATGTTGTTAAAAATTACAAAAAGTTAAAATTAAGGAAGAGAATGAAGGAGGACAGCAGACTGTGGCAACAGTTGGAGGAAACAGACAGGAAAAGAGAAAAAGGATTATGTCGTATTTCATCAATGCGACAATTGAATTAATGGAAAAAGAAGGAATTGAGAATCTGACGATTAGGAAGGTTGCAGAACAGGCAAAATACAACAGTGCAACGCTGTATCATTATTTCTCTAATCTGGATGAACTGGAATTATTTGCAAGTGTAAAATGTTTGGATGAATATATGCAGGAAACGTTGATACACAAGGCCGAGGGAAAGGATTTTCAGGAGTGGTATCTGGGACAGTGGCGCTGCTTTTGTAGACATTCGTTCCAGAGACCGAGAATCTATAACTTCTTATTCTTCAGTCCGGAAGGGACACAGAACCTGAATGAGGTTTTCCGGAGATATTATGAGATTTATCCAAATGAAAAGGAAGAAAAGACAGAAGATTACGAAGGATTTTTGAAAGAAGGAGATTTCTTCAAACGCAACGAAGATCTGCTAAGAGATGTGATCAGAGAAAGAAATTATGAGATATCTGAGCAGGAGATCAAAGAACTGAATGAAATGAGTGTGCTGATCTATCGGGGAATGCTTGCAATCATGCGAAGTGACAGGGACAAGCCGACGGTAGACGAGGCGGTGGATAAGACAGTCAGATATCTGGCGAAGACACTGGATGCGTATCATCTGGGATAGAGTAAGATATAATCTGGAAGGAGGTATTTCACGTGAGAATAATTGTCATAGAAGATAATGAGTTATATAAGAACGAACTGTTACAATGTCTGGAACAGGAAGAGTCGGATATAGAGATCGTGGGGAGTGCGTCCAACGGGGCAGAAGGTCTTGCGCTGACCGAAAAACTGATACGGGATAATCTCACACCGGATGTGATATTTACGGATGTCCGGATGCCGGAGATGGATGGATTCGAGATGATCGAGGCATTGCAGAGAAGAGGGATATCCTGCAAAATTGTGGTTACAAGTTCCTGCCCGGAATTCCTTTATGCGAAACGTGCGATGGAGCTTGGTGCTGTAGATTTTCTGGTCAAACCGTTGAAAGTCTACGAAGTGCGTAATGTACTGGGAAGGCTGAGAAGAGAGCTGGAAAGCGAGAAAAAGTGGAAACACATTCTGAATCTGGAATACATTTTCCTGAATGCGATGGCCGGGAAGATCAAAGATGATCAGCAGATAGGAGACCTTATAAAGGAAGGATACGGGATTGCACCGGAGGAACGGATTGGTGTTCTTGGTATCGGCATGAGTTCTAATTATGAGAAATATAAAGAACAAGTGCTGCAGATGCTGAAAGAATTGGAAATCTTCAATCAGCAACAGGATTTCTGTGCCTATACCATCGAGATGTACGGACGTCAGAGTTTTGTGGTCCTTTTTTATCATATGGGAAATGAACATGAGACCTATCAGTATCTGGAACAGACGATTGTTCCGATGATCTGCAATACGGTGCGCGGAAGGGTGGTCTGTACATGGGCGGTCAGCAACGGATTCGGCAATATGTACGAAGCGGTCAGAGAACTAGATCATGCGGCAGAATGGAATCTGATATTGAAAAAGGGAACATTGATCTGTAAAGAAAAAATACAGAAAATTGCATTATATCCATATAAATATCCGGTGAACCTTGAAAAAGAAGCCAAGGAAGCATTACTGAATAAAGATGCGAAACGATTGAAAAAAATATTTTCCAGATACTGGGATTATTGCAGGGAACTTCCGTGTACCCCGCAGGAGGCCAAGGAGGGCTGTATCCGTATTGCACTGGTTCTGATCCAGATGGCAGCGGAAACCGGGGCGGTACAGGCACAGAGAAAAGGACAGACATTTCTTCAGCGGATTTCCAGGGCAAATGGATGGACAGATGTGGAAGAAAAAGTGGATACTTTTTTTGAATATCTGACGAGCAAAGACGAAGCGGGAAACGATATGAGTCTTCTGGTTCAAAAGGCACTGGAGAATATCCGAGAATATTATGATCAGGGTATTACATTGGAAGAGATTGCAGAAAAGCTACATGTGACGGAAGAATATCTGAGCACTCAGTTTCGAAAAGAGACGGGACGGACATTTACAGAGACGATCCGTGGGTACCGGATTGAACGTATAAAAGAACTTCTGACGGCAACGAACTGGAAGCTGACTAAAATTGCGGAACTGGCAGGTTATACCGATCCGAAATACATGAGCCGCGTGTTCAAGGAAGAGACTGGAATGTTGCCACTTGAATACCGGAAAAAGAACTGTTAGATAGTGAAAAACATTAAAAAAATGCATTTTCAGTCAAAAAAAGTCATCCTTTTTTAAATATTTCCCCCTTGTGGAAATGCATGAGAGTGTTAATATGGTTCCGATAAGAAAAAGGAGGGACCAATAATGAGTACGAAAAATGTTATTTTTTCGAATCCGGGTGATGTGATAGATTTTGTAAAGATCGTAGAAAAATATCCTTTTGATATGGATATGAAACGGGGTAGATATATTGTAGATGCAAAGTCCCTGTTAGGTCTTATGAATCTTGGATTTGACCAGAAGATCGAGCTGAAAGTATATGATGAAGAATGCGATGATCTCTGGAAAGAGCTGGATAAATTCGTAGCTGCGTAGGGTTGCAGTTATGTTGAAAAGGACGGACAATAAAGCGTCTGCAGTCTGACAAAAAAGATACCGTGGGAATTTTTAGTGAAAATTTTAGTAAAAATTTCTGCGGGGATGGGATATTGTGTGAGAAGAATCCTCAGCGTATAATAAGAGTATACGTTGGGGAACTTTTTTGTATACCAAAGTATGCAAGAAAAGCCGCCAGTGGCAGGATTTCTGTATTGTTATGCATTCGGAAGAAGCTGTCGGTGGCAGGTACTGTAGATATATAAATATTACGGGAGAGGAAAATGGGAAATGGGAAAAAGCAAAAAAGAAAAACGACAGGCATATTTCTTTGATAATAAAGCACTGTTGGCATTGATCCTGCCGTTAGTGGTCGAGCAGCTTCTGGCGGTACTGGTTGGAATGGCGGATTCCATCATGATCGCAAGCGTCGGCGAGGCGGCGGTGTCGGGAGTATCGTTGGTAGATCAGATTATGGTGCTGTTGATCAATGCATTTTCAGCACTGGCTACGGGAGGAGCAGTCGTTGCGGGGCAGTTCCTGGGACAGGACAGACGGGAAGAAGCCTGTAAGTCGGCAACGCAGATGGTATGGTTTATCACGATCTGTGCAATCGGCATTACAGTGCTTGTATATCTGGGAAAATCCTTTATTTTACATACAGTATTTGGAAAAATCGACCAGGATGTGATGCATCATGCAGACATTTACCTGCTGATCGTGGCGGCATCGATTCCATTCATGGCACTGTATAACGGAGGAGCGGCGATCTTCCGTACAATGGGCAATTCGAAGGTAACAATGCAAATATCGATCATCATGAACGTTATTAATATAGGAGGAAATGCGATCCTGATCTATGGTTTTCACCGTGGAACGAAAGGAGTTGCGATTCCGACACTGGTGTCAAGGATGACGGCGGCGATTATTATAATTGCGCTATTGTGTGATGAGAAACGGACACTTCACATAGAACGGACCTGGCGTTACCGAATTAACTGGGAAATGGTTAAGAAGATTCTAAGTATCGGTGTGCCGAATGGCCTGGAGAACAGTATGTTCCAGCTTGGAAAGATTATCGTGCTCAGCCTGGTATCGACATTCGGAACCTATGCGATTGCGGCAAATGCGGTGTCAAATGCAATCGCATTGTTCCAGATCCTTCCGGGAATGGCAATTACGCTGGCAATCACACCGGTTATTTCCAGATGTGTGGGTGCGGGTGATTATGAACAGGCGAAGTATTATAATAAGAAATTAATGCTCATTACTTATGTCAGTATGACTGCGATGGTATTATTTATATTCTCCTTACTGCCATTTATATTAAATGCATATAACCTGTCCGATCTTACAGCAAAGACGACGGCGGATATCATACATTTCCACGGAATCGGTGCGATATTTATCTGGCCGGTTGCGTTCAGCCTGCCTGCGACGTTCCGTGCAGCGGGTGATGCGAAGGCATGTATGTACATTTCGAGCATATCCATGTGGATCTTCCGAATCGGATTCAGTTACGTGCTTGGAAAATATATGGGAATGGGTGTATTCGGTATCTGGGTTGCGATGGTGATCGACTGGGTATTCCGGGCAATGTGTTTCGTGATCCGGTATTTCAAAGGAAGTTGGAAGAAAAATGCGATTGTATAGGATAGAAAACGTTTGTCAGCAGATAGTTGCTAGTTATGATAGAAAAAGTCTGGTTTATCGGAGAAAAGATAGAAGTCCCTTGTAAAAACGGGACTTCTATTTTATAATAAAGGTTAGCCATATAGAAAACAAATAGGAGGAAGTTCTTGTGAAAAAAGAATTAGTAATTGTCATTGACTTTGGTGGACAGTACAATCAGCTGGTAGCAAGACGTGTCAGAGAATGCAATGTATATTGCGAGATCTACTCATATAAGACAGATATTGAGAAGATCAAAGCTATGAATCCTAAGGGAATCATCCTGACAGGCGGACCAAACAGCTGTTATGAAGCAGATTCCCCGACATATAAAAAAGAATTGTTCGAACTTGGTATCCCGGTTCTTGGATTATGTTACGGTGCACAGCTTATGATGCATGTACTTGGAGGAAAGGTAGAATCCGCTCCGGTACGTGAGTATGGTAAGACAGAGGTGCTGGTAGATAAGAAAGATTCCAAGATTTTCGAAGGTGTATCTGAGAAGACCATCTGCTGGATGAGCCATTTTGACTATATCTCACAGGTTGCACCTGGATTCGAGATCACAGCACACACAGCAGACTGCCCGGTCGCAGCAGCTGAGAATACAGAAGCTGGATTATATGCGATCCAGTATCATCCGGAAGTACTTCACACAGCAGAAGGAACTAAGATGTTATCGAACTTCGTATTAGGTGTCTGCGGATGTGCAGGCGACTGGAAGATGGATGCATTCGTAGAGAATACAATCCGGGAGATCCGCGAAAAAGTCGGCGACGGAAGAGTACTTCTTGCACTGTCAGGCGGAGTAGATTCTTCAGTGGCAGCAGGATTGTTATCCAGAGCTATCGGAAAGCAGTTGACATGTGTATTTGTCGATCATGGTCTTCTCCGTAAAGACGAAGGTGATGAAGTAGAAGGTGTATTCGGACCAAATGGACAGTTCGACCTGAACTTTATCCGTGTAAATGCGCAGCAGAGATATTACGATAAATTAGCCGGAGTAACAGAACCAGAAGCAAAACGTAAGATCATCGGTGAAGAATTCATCCGTATCTTCGAAGAAGAAGCCAAGAAGATCGGTGCTGTAGACTTCCTCGCACAGGGAACCATTTATCCGGACGTTGTAGAAAGCGGACTCGGTGGAGAATCCGGAGTGATTAAATCTCACCACAATGTAGGTGGACTTCCGGAGCATGTAGATTTTAAAGATATCATTGAGCCTCTTCGTGATCTGTTCAAAGACGAAGTACGTAAGGCAGGATTGGAGCTTGGAATTCCGGAGAGACTGGTATTCCGTCAGCCATTCCCTGGACCTGGACTTGGAATCCGTATCATCGGTGAAGTCACAGAAGAAAAAGTTAAGATCGTTCAGGATGCAGATGCTATCTATAGAGAAGAGATTGCTAACGCGGGTCTTGATAAGAACATCAACCAGTACTTCGCAGCACTGACAAATATGAGAAGTGTCGGCGTTATGGGTGATGAGAGAACATACGATTATGCTGTTGCTTTAAGAGCAGTAACAACTGTAGATTTCATGACAGCTGAGGCTGCTGAAATTCCTTATGATGTACTGAATAAGGTGATGAGCAGGATTATTAATGAGGTTAAGGGAGTTAACAGAGTATTCTATGATCTGACTAGTAAACCGCCTGGAACGATTGAGTTTGAATAGTTGACGCTGGGCTACAAAGCCCGTAACCACGGGGCTTTGCGGCTTTGGGTGTTTGAAATTGCATTATCATTGCATTTTTATATTTCTTTGTGATACATTGCAGTATGCTGATTACTGGTATAATTAGCAATACTTTGAGAAGCTGACTGGTAGCTGAGAACCCCGGTCAGCTTCTTTGCAATCTCAATATTGGTGTTTGGATACAGATGACCATAAGTTCCTAGTGTCGTCTGTATTTTTTCATGTCCAAGACGCTCTTTAATCAGCAGTGGATTTTCGCCCATGCTGATAAGCAGGGAAGCATGCGAATGTCTCAGGGCATGAATTTTGATTCTGTGGACACCAGCTAAATTTGCCAATTTCTCTAATGCTCTTGGAAGCGTTGTTTTGCTGGTGGGTGTACTGTTATAACTCAGTACGAATCCACAATTTGGTAAAACCTTTGCCTGGACCGCCTTCCATTCTTGTAATTCCTTGATGGTATCAGCATCAATATAAATGGTACGGTTGCTTGCCTGCGTCTTAGGTTCAACGAATTTGTAGTCATTCATTGTTTTATAGTACAGTGTTTTACTAATAATCAGCATACCTGTTTCAAAATCAATATCATCCCACTGTAAGGCGGCAGCCTCTCCAATACGCATTCCAGTCATAAATAAAAGCCAGAACGAGATGAAGAGATAGTGCTCGTAGTAGTCACCTTTGTACAGCAGGGATATTACCTTCTGAAACTCCTCCAAAGTCCAGAAGTCGATCTTTACTTTTTTAGATTTGATATTGCCGATCATGCGGGCAGGATTCTTCTTTGCAAGTCCGAGGATAATCGCCCGGTCAAAAGCTAAACATAACATTCCCTGAACAATGCGTACATAGTTTGGACTGAATTGTTTTGCCAACTTGAGCTGCCAGGTCTGTACATTTATCGCTTCTATTTCGGACACTTTCTTCTTGTAGAAATAGGCAAAGTGTTTTTGAATGGTCGAGTAACGATTCTTGTAGGTACTTTCTTTCACCTGAGTTTTGTACCACGGAAGATAGATTTCTTCAATAAACTTTTTGAAGGTAATGTCTTCCTTCTTATCAGCTAATTCTTCCGTTGATGCAAGAATCAATTTGGAATACTCGGCACGGGCTTCTTTTTTTGTTGAGAATCCGCTGCGGTATTTTTGAATCTGTTTTCCGGTTACAGGATGATATCCGAGGTTGGCTCGAAAATAATAAGTGCCGTTTTCTGCTTTTTTAATTGGATCTTTTGCCATGATTTCACTCCTTACTAAAATGCAAAAAGCACGATCATTCTTGCTTATCGGGCAAAGTAATCCCTAATAATTCTTCAACGGCTTCTTTTGGAACCCTGTCTAATTTTCTGGATTGATAATAGGTATGCCCCTTTTCTACCATAAGTTCCTTTGCTTTTTTGATAATATCAGCAGCAAAGGAAGGACCGTAGCCTAATTCAATCAAATCCCTTTTTGTTACAGTTATCATGAATCTCCTTTCCACAGACAGGGAATCAACTTGATACCTGTCTATTATTATATCAAATTTTGAGTAAAAGTTCTCTAATAAAAGCGCTATAAGCTAAAATCCCAAAAGTCTATGTTATTCTTTCAGAAGCCAGTTCCTATGCCCGTTCCGGCCACGTAAAACGGTGTTACTTTGTAACTATTAAGCTGCAGGCGTGCGAAGATGCAAACTATCTGCAGTCACCTATATCAATCTCCCGAAAGATTTCTTTTGTTTTCAAGGTACGGCGAATGGATATATTACCCATTCAATTAAGGAATAGGGGGCTTTTCTTTAAGATTGAAAAATTTTAAGAAAAAATGATAAAAATAAAAGCTGCCTTGATTTGGCAGCCACGGAAATCTATTTGCGTTTTAGAGCCAGACGATTCAGCATGGAAATGAGCGCAAGCATATCCTCGTCATCGAGTTGTTTCATCAGATCAGTTGCTTTGTCAATCAGAGGAAGATTGTGCAGCTCTGAATCGAAGAACTGTTGAGGAGTGACTTCCAGATAGTCACAGATATCCAGAAAGCTCTGCATGGTAGGCAGAGAACGTCCGGAAGTGAGGGACTGGATGTAGCTTTTATTTTTGCCAAGATCCAGACTCATCTGATATTCAGATACATTTTTCTTTAAACGCAGTTCGCTGATGCGTTCTCCAATAAAGTTTTTATCCATACATTTACACCTCTCTTCCACATTTTAAACTATTTACTTACAGCAAATTACGGAATAAAATAGAGATATATTTGAAATATAGTGATTATTCCGTAATATAACCGTAATTTACTAAAATGATACAAAAAAAGAAATTATGGATGATAGAAAATGGATTTTGGGGTATGATGATAGCAAAGGAAGTGGATGTCTGTGCGGATTATAGGAAATGAGCAGGAAATTGAATGGGCGAAGGAAGCACTGCGGAATCAATGTAACGATTGTCCCTACTTGGACTGCTGTAATGAAAAGGCGAAAGAGGAGTCAAAGCAGTGTGGAACGGTTCGGTTTGGCTGCCGGGAGTATCTGAAAGAGAAGATTGAATTCGTAGTAGAAAAATAGATGTAGTATTTTGAACAAATATAAACACCATATATAGTATAAGCCTGAATTGACATGAGGAATATCTTGTGCTAGTATACTGATATAGTTTATTTTATGCACACCCTTTTTGGGGAGTTTCGGGATTCATAAGAATCTCCAAACTTACAGGAAACAGCAGGAGCTGATTCCTGGCATAAGTAGTTTATGTTTGTAGTGAGTGTCACGGTATGCCTTTTTTGGCTGCGTGGCACTTTTGTTTTTTCAGGAAGAAACCAGACTTTTAAGAATGAACAGAGAAAAGACTCTCTTTTCATTCTTTTTTTGTGCTTACATTTAGGTTTCGGCATAGTTGCATGCCACAACCAGCTTCGGCTGTTGATGGATAAATATTATTTTAAGAAAGGTGGAATAAGAACATGAATGAAGCAAGAGTGTATGCAGATGGATTTGAGAGATCCTTTGCAGAAGTAAAAGATCTGCTGGAGTTTCTGGCAGAGAGAGGAAGAAATGCCAAATGGATCAGAAAGCCAACGAATACGTTACGGCTGGCACCACTGGAAAAGGAGGCTCAAAATCTGGATGCGGCAGATGCATCCATGGAAGAAATTTTGGAGGATACAGAGAAGAATACGCAGCTTGTACTGAAAATGAGAGGAGAATCCTATCCGGTACGTGACTGTGCCATCCGCACCATTTTAAGCCGCGCAGGTGTCAATGGAGACGGGCTTCGCAAGCTGGATAAGGCAACATATGCGAAGGTAGTCAATTACTGCCTGCGGGTTGCAAAAGGGGATGCCCTGATTAAGATTGCGGACGGAAAGGTTTCCGCAGTACATGGCGGGGATAAACATGATTATTGCATCCTTGATATGAAAGCCATGTTTGAGACAACCTGCGAATATCTGAATCTGAATTTCAAAGGCAGTGTTTACATGGAGGGCTCTGGTATCTATGACCATTCCATTGTATCTGCCATGTGGAAGCTCGGAGGAAGTCAGGAACTTCTGGATACTTACCGAAAAGCACTGGATGCACACGGAATGGATGAGAAGATCCTGTCACCGGCACTTCGTTTTACCACATCTGACGTGGCAGCGAGCGGTGCAAATCTGTATCCGATGCTTTTGACAGACGGACCAAACGGCGTTATCAGTCTGGGAAGTCCAATCAAGCTGGCTCACGATAAAGGGGCAACGATTCTGGACTTCCGGAAAAATCTGGAGCAGGTATGCGCCCGCTATGTGGATGCGATGAAGAATCTTACTCAGCTTATGGACATTGAGATCCGTAATCCGGTGAACTGCCTGAAGCTGCTGATGAAGGAACTTGGCATTAAACAGAAGATCCGGAATGAGGTGGTGGAGCTATTTGTATCCCAGAACGGGGAAGGTGCCTGTACGGCACATGATCTTTATTATGCCATGAATGAAGCCTCCTTTTTTGCAGCCTGTGAAGGAATGTCCGGACAGGGCATCCTGAAGCTGGAGGAGGATATTACGAAGGCGCTTATAAAAGACTGGAAAAAATATGACGTTTATGGAGCAGTCAAATGTTAGGAGGAATTGGAATGAATAACAAAGCAGAGTATACACCGGAAAAGGTTGTGGATATCAGTAACCTGTCAAGAGAAGACTGGTTGGAATACCGCAAAAAAGGAATCGGCGGCAGTGATGTAGCGGCAATCATGGGGATCTCTCCATTTGCCACTATCCGGGATCTGTTTTACAACAAAACAGGTGTGCAGCCGGTCATTCAGGAGGAAGAGGAAAGCAACTGGGTTGCCAAGGAAGTCGGACACCGGCTGGAAGATCTGGTGGCAGAAATCTTTTCCAAAAAGACCGGACTGGAAGTATTTCCGGTACGTGTCATGTTCCGGCATCCATTATATCCGTTCATGCTTGCAGATGTGGATTTTTTTGTTCGTATGCCGGATGGGACATTTGCGATTCTGGAATGTAAAACCTGCAATTATAATGCGAAAGATAAGTGGGCTGATGAGGGTATTCCAGCTCATTATGTGCTGCAGGTAAGGCATTATCTGTCTGTGATGAATATGCAGAAAGCCTTTATCGCATGCCTGTATGGAAATAACGAGAATGAGTTTGTGTATCGCACCATTGAGCGTGATCTGATTGAGGAAGAAGACATCATTGATCAGGAAACGTATTTCTGGCAGGAACATGTATTGAAAAATGTAGTACCGCCGCATAACGGGAATTCCGATCTGGTTCTGGCAAATATCCGTAATTATGGTGGTTTTGCAGACAAATCTATTCCGGAAATTGTGCTTTCCGGTCTGGAATCAAAAAATCTTGAGAAGTATCTTACCCTTTCGGAGGAAAAGTCACAGTTGGAAAAACGGAAAAAGGAAATCGAAGCAGAACAGCGGGCAATCAGTGTTCCTTTTGTGGAACAGCTGGGGCAGGGCTGCAAGGCAGTGCTGGAGGACGGTACGAACCGTTACCGTATTACCTATAATCCGACCAGACGTACTTCGGTTGGGAAAGACCAGATGGAGAAGCTGAAAAACCAGCATCCGGATATCTATGAGGAATATACAAAAACAACGGAGAGCCGTACTTTCCGAATTAAGAAGGAGGCGGCGTAATGAGAAAACCAAATGAACGGATGCGGATAAAAAGCTGGAGGGATATAAACAATGAGGTGCAGATTTAAACATAAGATTTTCCAGAATGAGGAGAATGGGTATACGATTGCCATATTCACCACACAGGATACGTCTGTCCCCCTGTCAGCCAGAGACAAATATCTGGCATCCCGGAATATCATCGGCTTCTCAGCGATTGGATTCGGTCTTCCGCTTACAGACGAGATTGAGCTTGAGATGGAAGGCAGATGGGAGAGCGGAGAGCATGGAACTCAGTATCAGGTGGAAAATTTCATGGAGGTTGTACCACGGACAAAGGAGGGTATCTTAGGATACCTTTCTTCCGGTGCAATCAAAGGTATCGGTCCCAAGATGGCAGATACTATTTTCCGGAAGTTTGGGCTTCAGACACTGGAAATCATGGAAAACAACCCGCAGGAACTCTTGAAGATCCGTGGAATTTCCGAGAAGAAGCTGGCTGCTATTGTGGAGTCCTATGGAAAAAACCAGGTGTTCCGGGAACTGATGACGTTTCTGGCGCCTTTTAAGGTAACACCCAAAAAAGTGAATATGATTCTGAAGAAATTCGGAAATGAATCGGTGGATATTATCCGGCACCGCCCTTACATGCTGAGTGCAGTCAAAGGCTTCGGGTTTCTGACTGTGGATGCGATCGGAAGACAGTGCTGCTGTGCACTCAATGATCCCATGCGGATATCCGGGTGCATCGGACATATCATGAATCAGGCAATGAAAGAAGGACATCTGTTTAAGCAGCGTCAGGAGGTTATCAGGGAAGCACTGGAAATGCTGAACCGGGATCTGCAGGTCATGGCAGTATCGGAGCAGGATGTCAGTCAGGTGCTTTACCGGCTGGTGCTGCAAAAAAGCATTGTTGTGGAGGAAGAACGGATCTATTCTATCCGGCAGTATGAAGAAGAAACACAGACCGCTTCCATGATAGCCAGACGGCTTTTGGAGAAGCCGGTTTTGCTGTCCATTGAACCGGAGCTGGAAAAGGCACAGAAGACACTGGGGATCACGCTGTCAGAAACACAGAAACAGGCAGTGCGGATGGTGTTTGCACATCCCATCAGTATTATTACCGGAGGTCCCGGAACCGGAAAGACAACGGTTCTCAAGGTGATTCTCTATATCCATCAGGCGTTATGCAGGTCAGAGGTACAGCTTATGGCTCCGACCGGACGTGCGGCAAGACGTATGGTGGAGAGTACCGGCTGTGAAAATGCATCCACGATGCATCTGGCCCTGGGGCTTTTGGGAGATGATACGGATTTTGAACCGGATTTTGAGTACCTGTCTGCCGGATTTCTAAATGTAGATGAGGTGTCCATGGTGGACATGCATCTTGCCTATGAATTTTTCCGGCGGGTTAGCAGACATGCCAGAGTCCTTTTAGTCGGGGATAAGAACCAGCTTCCATCCGTAGGAGCCGGGGATGTGTTCCGGCAACTGATTGCCTGCGGGCTGATTCCGGTCACGGTACTGGATCTGGTTTACCGGCAGGGCGCTTTGAGCAGCATACCTTATAATGCAAAACTGATGCAGGAGAATAAGACTAATCTGAGCTTTGGGGAGGATTTTCAGTTCATTGCCTGTAAAGGAGCAGATGAAGCGGCAGAGATTGTCCGGAGGATTTATCTGGACGAGATTGCAAAAAACGGCATGGATCAGGTACAGATCCTGACTCCGTATCGGAAACGCAGCGCTGCCGGAGTGGATGAATTGAACAAATCTCTGGAGGATTTTGTAAATCCGCCAATCGCAGGGAAGAAGGAACTGCATATCGGCAGTCAGGTGTTCCGGGTTGGCGATAAGATTTTACAGAATAAAAATACCGAGATGGCGAGTAACGGCGATCTGGGCAGGATACTGGACTGTATCACGGATGAGGATGGAAATGCCAGGGCAGTGATCGGATTCCCGGATGGGCGGCAGGTGCAATATGAAGCTGACCAGATGGAAATGATCGAACATGCTAACGCAACAACCATCCATAAGGCACAGGGTTCCGAATGTCCGGTTGTCATCATCCCTTGGGTAAAAGCCTTTTATATGATGCTGAAGCGCAATATTCTCTATACCGGAGTGACCAGAGCGAAAAGCAAGGTTTATCTGGTAGGGGAATGGGCTGCAGTCTGTCAGGCAATCCATACGGATGACAGCGGGACAAGGAACACCATTCTGAGTGAGCGGATCGTACAGTATTACGATCAGTATCAGAGTGAACAGAAACCGGAAATGGAGCAGTTAAAACTTGTTGTTTAAAAATATTTTTCAATTTTTGAAATAAGCGGACTATTACTCTTATATAGGGGAACGTCTGCTTTTCTAAATGAAAGGAGCAGAGAATGAAAGAATTATTGTATAAGAAATCAGAGGCAGTTGCCGCTTTGAACCGTGTGGATGGCTTCCATCCGATGGAACTGGCAAGAAAGATTGGAGAAGAAGGGCAGGAGGAGCAGCTTTATCTGGATGTGAAATACCGGAAGCTATGGTTTCGTCTGGTCAATCCGGCAGGAAAGATCATCAGCCGGATTATCACTTTCACAGAGAACATGGCAGTTGTGGAAGCACGTATCTATCTGGATAAATGTGATCAGGAAGACAATTATGTAGCCAATTCCTTTTCGCAGAAATTCCGGAGCGATGACCCGAAGTTTGGAGACAAATTTCTGGAAATGGCAGAAACAGCAGCCGTAGGAAGGGCATTATCGGATGCCGGATATGGTGTGCAGTTTGCGGATGTGGGAGAGGAAAATGATCCTGCACAGGTAGATGCCGGAATTCCATATCAGAATCCACAGATGCCGGATTCAGGTGCCATGGAAAATGCAGCCATGCCGGATTCGGGTGTCATGCCAAATGCCCCTATGCCAACTTATGGAGAGATGCCAGGTCAGCCGGAATATGCAGGCCAGCAGATGATGAATCAGTTCTATCAGCAGGCACAGGCGGCGGGAAGCACCATTTACCATGGCAGTGGACAAATGCCTGGCTACGGTTCCGCTCCGGCTGCCTCTACGCCGCCAAAGACCGGACAGATGCTGCAGGGAGCATTACAGAATCTGGATACGTCCCTTCCGGTAGAAGAACTGATGAAACACATGAACTATGAAATGGCAGTCGGGACTGTGATTCCGGGAAAGGGAAAATACGGCGGAAAGACCATGGGACAGGTGGCAGTTGAAAGCCCGTCAACGATCCAGTGGTTTGCCGAGCAATATTCCGGACCGAACAATCTGGTTCCGGCGGCAGCAAAGGTAATTTTACAAAAAGCAATGCCGATGGCTGGTTAAGGAAGAACCCCGCAGAGAGCTTTTTTCTGCGGGGGAAAGGAGGAAGAGACCGGGATGTATTATGATATGTCTGGGTTTGATTATGGAATACTGGATGTGGTGCAGGTGCTGCATCTCAGAAAGCGGCGGGGAAACTATTATGACTGCCCGTTTTGTGGAGAGACGCATGGAAAACTGAATATCAATGTGGAAAAGAATGTATTCCGGTGCAACCGCTGTGATGCGTCCGGGGGGATGCTGAAGCTTTATGCGGATTTGCACAATGTTACACTCTCCGAAGCAAATCAGCAGATCCGGGAAGCATTAGGAAAAGGAGAATACCGGACGGATTATATCAAAGCAACGCCGGTACAGGAAGAAAAGGCAACGGCAGAGCTTGCACCCATAGAGGAAATCCACCGGACGTATCAGAGAATGCTGTCCATGCTCACGCTTAACAGGAAGCATCAGGAGGATCTGCAAAGACGAGGATTAAAACCGGAACAGATCGAAGCACAGCGTTACCGGAGTGTCCCGCTGTTTGGAATGAAGAAGCTGGTCAAAAGGCTGGCAGAAGAAGGATATATGGTGAAAGGCGTGCCGGGATTCTACCGGGATACAGACGGAAACTGGACGATTAACTTCAAAGCAGAAAACTCAGGAATCCTGATTCCCATAGTTTCTTTGGACGGGTTCATCCAGGGTTTTCAGATCCGGGTAGATCATGTGACTGACACGAAAAAATATATCTGGCTGTCCAGTGTCAATTATGACCAGGGAGTTTCCTCCGGAAGTCCGGTACATGTGATCGGTGATCTTGCCGCAGAACGTGTCTATCTGACCGAAGGAGCCTTAAAAGGGACCATAGCCCATTATCTGTCCGGCGCTACCTTTGTGTGCGTTGCCGGAGTGAACCAGTACCGGAATCTGAAACCGGTGCTGGAGCGGATGAAAGGATATGGGATGAAACAGCTTTTGGAGGCGTATGACATGGATAAGAAGATGAAAGTAGCCTGCAATAAGCATGACAGTAAGTGTGCGGTCTGTTTTGAGCGTTCCCCTGTTATCTGCCAGCATAAGGCGGAGAAACGGAGGATTATCCAGAACGGCTGCAATAAGGTCTATGAAATCTGCCGGGAGCTTTCCCTGCCGATGAACCGGATGGTCTGGGATATGGACGAGAGCGGGGAGTGGAACGGGAAACACAAGGGGATTGATGACTATTTAGCCGCCATCAAACAGAAGGAAGGAACCGGGGCACAGACTTCGGCTCTTCCGAAAGGAGAACAATCATGAGAAAAAAAGGAAATACGGTTCTTGCAGGACTCATTATCTGCCTGTTGCTTGTTTTTCTCGCAGCGGCAGGAAAACTCTTTGGTGCTTATCTGAAGTATCAGAAAGGGGACGTAAGTTACGAGAAACTGCAGGAATATGTTCAGGAACCAGAGGAAGAAGAATCACCGGAGTCTGAGAAAGAAAAGGAGGAACCTAAGAATAGGTATCTAGAAATTGATTTTGCAGGTTTAAAAGCGGTTAATCCGGATGTCATAGCGTGGATTCAGATTCCGGCACTGGATATTAGTTATCCGGTGGTACAGGGGAAAGATAATGCATATTATCTTCATCACCTTTTTTCGGGAGAATCCAATATCAACGGGAGCATCTTTGTGGACTGCCATAATCAGCCGGACTTTACGGATCAGAATACGATCGTGTACGGGCATAATATGAAAAACGGGAGCATGTTCGGAACTCTGGATAAGTACCAAGACAAAGAGCTATTTGAACAACATCCGGAGTTTTATCTCTATTTGCCGGACAAGATCCTCAAGTATCGTATCTTTTCCTGCTATGCGGGAAGAACCGGAAGTGAGGGATATAGGTATCATTTCCCGGAAGCGGAAGATTTTCAGACGTTTCTGGATACGGTGTCTTCTTATAGGGATTATGATACCGGCACCGAGCTGTCGGCAACGGATCGGATAGTTACGCTGTCTACCTGTGTCAATTCCAGACGGAATTATCGCTATCTGGTACATGGAAAATTAAGCAGTGAGATCATCACAGAGGAATAAAAGAATCGTGCTGGTGTGAGAAGAAATTTCTTATGCCAGCTTTTATTATGGGAGGAAATGTAATGGGAACAGCATTGGTTATGGAACATGCAAACGCACTGGCACAGATGATAGTCAGTGAAAAGGACAAGTTATTTGATGAAAGAGTGGAGGCTCTTGTAAAACTTTATAGAAGGGCGGAATTTTATCTGAAGCAGGGATTTCTGGAGAGCATCGTCTGCGAGTTCCATCGGAAGAAAGTGGAAATGATTATGCAGGCGGAAACAAAAGGAGAGATTACGGAAATACTGAAGTTATCAAAACCGCATTTTGACGGGAAAAAATTTGTCTATACCTCTCCGTATGCTGTGGAAGAGGAAGAGCTTCTCCTTTGGTCTCTGACATCACTGCAAGGTCCACTCCGGGATGAAGGGTATCGAAGATATCGGGAATTATTTGAGAAGTGCCTGCCGGAGATGGCAGAAAAGATTCCGGCGTAGAACAATGGCATAACAAAGGAACGAAAAAACTATCTTTTATTTTACTGTAATTTCACTCTTTATTGAATCTGCAATACTTTACAAAGTTTTTTACGGAAAAATGCTTCGGATTAATATACTTAACACCAGTATCTATCAGCTTAAATTTTGAATAACCAAACACCAGTGTTTCATTATTCACAAAAATCGTCATCTATCCAGAAAGCAGGTAAAATATGTTCACAATAATCAGAGTATTTTCTGCATTCAATACATTCTTCATCTAAAGAATCTACGCCGACATAATGAATATGATAATCTACAGTATCGTTTACAAATCTTTCAAGGAAGATGTTCAAAACAAAGGCTACTCTATCATCACAATAAACATAACCAATTAAATTCTTATGAATGATACAGTAAACGAGATAAACACAGCGTGTATCAACGATGCAGTTGAAATTGTATCCAGATTAAAGCCTATTTATACTTTAAAGCATGCACGGAGACAGCAAGAAGACCTATTCCTGTACGGAAGAGGTCTTCCTGTCCTTATACTAAAGTTAATTGGTATGCTGAAGTCCCGCAAAAGCAACATTTAATTTACCTCCAGATTACCGCTTTTAAGAGATAGATAATCGGAACTTCCGCTAAGCAGATAGAAAAAATATTCCCCTTTTTCATCTGGTGAGAAACTATATTTTCCACTCAGTTCATCGAACACTTCTCCTTCATACATTATCCCGTCTTTTACATAACCGATAATCAAATCTTGGGATACTGTAATGTCTGATTTATATTTATCAAACGAAATGACTATATTATCTTTATCAGTTAGTTCCCATCCCTTTCCATTGTCTTGTGTAAGTACACAAAGTGAATTGTTGATTAGAATTATTTCTGGAATGATATACATTTCATCTGATTTATCAGTAGGAATCTCTACTATTGATGATGGTATGAAATTAGGCATCAGACTGCTTTTAACAATTCTGCTTTCAGGAAATTCTGATGAAGATTTGGCTAATTCCTCAATATCAACAACTTTCCCCTTTTCATTGGTATATACACCGTCTTTTAATATGATGTAGCTTCTATCATTGGTTTCTGTCCCGATTAAATGTCGATTGCTGTCATCAATTAAAGCCGATGTTAACAGATGACTGATTGCAGCATATACAGGCATACACAAAAACACTGAAACCACAGTTACAATAATTGCAGTTCTATAAGTGAACTTTAAAGGCTTATGTTTTGAAGCTGTTTTACAAAATACATTTTGACGTATCTTTTGTTTGGAATATTTTTTCAGTATTTTATTGCAATCATGAAAATACACTTCCTCAATAAAAGATTCATCAATTTCACTCATTAACTCATTCAAAGAAAATTTTACAGTCTTCATATCTAAATCCCTTCTTTTCCATTTTTAGTTTTAATTTTTTACGTCCGCGTAACAGTTTGGATTTTACTGTAGATTCTTTTAATCCGGTTTCTTCTGCTATTACAGCGATTGTCTTAGTGTAATAGTAGTACGAGATAAAACATTTTCTTTCGTCAACTGATAGTTCATATATGCTTTCTTTTAAGCATTTGATTACTTCTTCTTTTAACGGCCCGTATTCAATATGTTCGTTCGTTCCAACCTGAAACGCATCTTCGTAATTTTCAAAATGCATCTTAGAGGTTTTTCGTAATGCGTTTTTTGCCATGTTTCTTGCGATTGTTCCTAAATAGGGTTTGAATGTGCTGTAGTTATCTGTATCTAAATCTGCACTGTAATTCCATAGAGCTACAAAAACATTAGACACGACCGCCTCCTTGTCTTCATATGGCAAAGCACTTCCAATAATATTCTCGACTATGTATACAACATATCTGTAGTATTTGTTCATACATATTTTTAAAGCGCGCTCATCTTTATTTTTTAGTTCGAGCATCAGTTGTTTCTCATCTATGTTAAATAACATGCTTCTACCTCATAAATTCAGTGAATACTATAGCAGTGGTTTAATAATGGGAATGTGTATTTTCAAAAAAGGGAACCGAGAAACCAAGTTAAAAAGCTTCAATTAAAATCAGGATAAGTACTCACCAGCACTTGAAATATTTTCCACTATTAAAATGTAATAGAAAATGATTTGATTGTAAAGGCATCAGAGGACAGATTAGTTACCATGCCGTAATAGTAATCTGTTGCCTGTGTCGTAAATCCTGAACGCAAACCACTTGCTGTAATCTCACGCACAAATTCTGATGAAGGTCCAGCTACGTATGCGCGTACTCTTGAACGATGAAAAGCAGAACGGCTCAAAGTGTAATTTATAGTTATGTATCTGCCGCTATTACAATAAAGTCCCATACTGTTATTTGATGGTGTTAATATGGCGACTTCGCCATTTTTCAATGTGATTCCGCGCCAAGTATATCGGGCATATGCATTTGGAATAACACCTTCTTCAACAACTTTCTGCAGGCTTTCGTTAGCAAACACAGTGTACTTCCATTCAATCATATTAGGGTCATCTGTAAGCGGCTCTGCTGCAAAAACATTAACACTTAGCGACAGCATCATAACGAGTGTTAGGATAAAACTGATTATTTTTTTATAAGCCTTCATATATGTACACGACTCCTTTCCAAGGTTCCCTTTGTAATAAGATACACAGTAAATATTG
>NZ_JAMOYX010000047.1:0-24019 GCF_023669465.1 Dorea sp. MB18-49 | reverse complement strand
AGAAATGTTAACGATATTTTTTTAATTTTTTCATTTCATTAACGATTTTCACGCATTTTATGGGATTATTTAAATTTAACATGCATTTTTATTTTGTAAAATCTCGAATTTATTAATAATAATTTTCGCAAAAGAATTAATTTTTCTTTTTTCGGGCATTTTTCGCATACGTTGTCGTCCCCCGGACGATTAATTGCGGCTCATACTCCACATGATATGTACTGATCGGAACCGCACCTGTATTCGTCGAATGATGTGTGGCTATCTTCTTCATTATGATATCACATGCATCTCTTCCTTTGAAAGTCACAAAATGTTCGATGGTCGTCAGATTCATGTTATGCATTCTTGCAAACAAGGTGTTGTCACACCCCATCACGGACACATCGGTCGGCACCTTTATCTTTGCTTCATGAAGTGCATCCATGATTCCAAATGCGATCATATCATTCAGTCCGACGATTGCTGTCACATCCGTCGTTTCCTTCAACAATTCTTTCGTCAGCTCATACCCGATCTTGTACTCCGAATCAATATGCGCCACATCCAGATCAATTTCTTCTTTTGCCGCTTTTATGATCACCTGGTCACGCAGTCCGACTTTCTCATATTCTTTCAGGAAGCCCTCTACCCGCTTCGAACGCTGCTTCTGCCTTGCCGTAAGCGGCGGTGCTATATATGCAACTTTCCTGTGTCCCAGTTCCAGCAGATGTTTCGCCATGACTCTTCCAAGCTTGGAATTGTCAAGTTCCACCGCATCTACATTCATCTTTTCATTCTGGTTATTGACGATCGCAACCGGTATCTGTTCTGCAATTTCTCCCACAAGTTCCATAAAGCAATGGCTCGGATTACAGGTATAGATAATTCCAAGCGGTCTTAACTGCCACATCATTTTCAGATAGCGCTCTTCCATCCTGAGATCTCTCTGCGTATTGCATACAAAAAGGCCGAAACCTTTTTCTTTCGCATGTGCCTCAATCCCCTGAAGCAGCATAACATAATACGGATTCGTCAGGTTTGGGCAGAATACAACAAGAAGCTTCTCCCGTTTTGTTCCTTTTCTCGTTTTCCGCTTCGGCGGGACATATCCCAGTTCTTTTGCCGCATTTTCCACTCTTTCCACAGTATCTTTTGCAAATGATACATCGTACTTTTTGTTCAGGATCATGGAAACTGTGGACTGTGATACCCCGGCAGCATGTGCAATATCCGTTGATGTAACCTTTTTCTTCATTTATCTCACCTCCAATGCCGACCGTCAAAACTCTGCTGAACCTGACAGCTCATTACGATTGCTTTGGCAACTGGCTGCTTTTTCAAACGCATGATAAGTAAAAAAGGGGACAGGGCTACAGCTCTGTCCTTCCTTCAAGTGCCCGTAGAAGTGTCACTTCATCGATATACTCCAGATCTCCTCCAACCGGAACACCACTTGCAATCCTGCTCACCTTAATTCCCGTCGGTTTGATCAGCTTACTGATATACATTGCTGTCGTCTCACCTTCCAGGCTTGAGTTCGTGGCAATAATCACTTCTTTCACATCTCCCTGCAGACGTTCGATCAGTTCCTTCAGTTTGATATCTTCCGGACCGATACCAAGCATCGGAGAGATTGCTCCGTGAAGCACGTGGTATACACCGTTATATTTTCCGGTCTTTTCGTATGCCGCAAGGTCTCTCGTATTCTCCACTACCATGATCGTCTGGTGATCACGATTACTGTTGCTGCAGATCGGACACAGTTCCTGATCCGTCAGTGTATAACATTCTTTGCAATATTTTATGTTCTCTCTGGCTTCCACCATTGTAGAAGCCAGTCTCTTTACATCATCAACCGGCATATGGATCAGATGAAATGCAAGTCTTGCCGCAGATTTTGCTCCGATTCCCGGAAGACATGACAGTTCCTCGATCAGTTTGCTCATCTGATTACTGTAATAATCCATAGTTTTTAACTCCCTGTAAGAATAATTCTCCCGGAACTTTCTCCTGGAATTTCTCCTAGAATAATCCCGGCATTCCGCCGCCCATGCCGCCGGTGAACTTAGACATTGCAGAAGTTGTCTCTGCGTCTACTTTCTCCAATGCTTCGTTGACTGCTGCCACAAGCAGATCTTCCAGCATCTCTACATCATCCGGATCTACAACTTCTTCATCCAGTTTTACTTTTAAGATCTTCTTGCTTCCGGAAACAGTAACTTCAACAGCACCGCCGCCTGCAGTTGCACTGAATTCTTTTGTCTCCATTTCCTTTGCCTGTTCTTCCATCTGACGCTGCATCTTCTGTGCCTGTTTCATCAGATTTGCCATATTTCCCGGCATTCCGCCGCCTGGGAATCCACCTCTTTTTGCCATGATAATATCCTCCTATTCGTCTTCTACAGTAATTTCCATATTAATCAGATTCTCCAGATCCACAAAATTATCTTCGAATCTGCGTCCCGCCTCCATCTGGCGGACGTCTATCTCTACTTTTTTGCCAATCTTCTGCTCGATCAGTGACTGGATCTCTTCTTTATGTTCCGGTGTTGCCACCGCGCTTGCGCTCAGTTCATCCGGCAGTACGATCAGAAGCCTGTTGCCTTCTCCTGCACTCAGTCTTGCTTTTTTCAGATAGGTTCTGAGCATCGGGGAAGCCTCATTGATGATCATCCGGAAATCTTTTGCCACCGCTTTCACATCTTCGTTCAATGCCTGCGGAAGTTCCGGCTTTGGCTTCGGTTCTCCCGCCTCTTTTGCATCCGATGCATATACGATGCGTTCTCTGACCGGTGCTTCCCACGCCCCCTCTTCGAGCTGCTTCTCGATCGCACGGATGCGGTCCAGTAATGCATCTTTGTTCTGATCCATCGCCGGACGGCACAATTTGATCAGTGTCACTTCCAGAAGTACCCTCTTCTGGGTCGCATATTTTAACTGGTTCGTCAGATCTGAGAAAATTCGGATGTAACGGATCAGCGTATCGCTGTCGATCATCTGTGCTTCTTCTTTTAAAAGTGCAAGATTTTCAGACGACACATCCAGTACATCTTCCATATTATCCGAACTCTTCACCAGAAGGAGATTTCGCAGATACCATGTGAAATCTGCCGCAAGCTGGGACAGTTCTCTTCCCTGCATCACCAGCTCATCGACCGTTTCGATCACCTGATGCACATCCATCGCAAGCAGCTGTCTTAAAAGCCGGCTGAACACTTCCGTATCCACCGCTCCCAGCACTTCCAGTACATGATCATATGTCAGTGTCTCATTCATATAGAATGCGGCACACTGATCCAGAAGACTTAATGAATCTCGCATGGAACCGTCCGCCATCTTCGCAATATAACGGACCGCCTTATCTTCTACGTCCCATCCTTCTTTATCAATCAGTTCCCGCAGTCTTGCTGCGATCGTTTCAATGGAAATTCTCTTAAAATCATATCGCTGACAACGGCTTAAGATCGTAATCGGGATCTTGTGTGCCTCCGTTGTCGCAAGAATAAATATAACATATTCCGGCGGTTCTTCCAATGTTTTTAACAATGCATTGAACGCACCGATCGACAGCATATGCACCTCGTCGATGATATATACTTTATATTTTCCTTCTGTCGGACGGTATGTGACTTCTTCACGGATCTCTCGGATATTATCCACACCATTATTCGATGCCGCATCGATCTCGATCACGTTCATCGATGTACCCGCTGCGATCGACTTGCACATTGCGCACTCCCCGCACGGACTTCCGTCTACCGGATGTTCGCAGTTGACTGCTTTCGCAAATATTTTTGCAACCGTCGTCTTACCGGTTCCTCTTGTCCCGCAGAACAGATATGCATGTCCGATACGGTCTGCATTGATCTGGTTCTTAAGCGTCCGGACGATCGCATCCTGTCCTTTTACATCTTCGAATTCATCCGGACGGAATTTACGGTATAATGCCGTATATGACATTCTTTACACTCCTTGTCTAAATGCAGATCCTGCTTAACCTGTGTATCTTATTCATCACCAAAGCTGATACCGATGGTTTTTGCTTCTTTAATGATCGATGCCTTTGGATCTACATATTTTAATTTTCCGGCAACTTCTGACAATGGTACACGGATAATCTCCTGATTCTTTGTTCCTACCATACATCCAAAATCACCTTCCAGAATTGCTCTCGCAGCTTCTGCACCAAGTCTTGTTGCAAGCACACGGTCATATGCACACGGAGAGCCGCCTCGCTGTGTATGTCCAGGCACAGTAATTCTTACTTCTTTATCTGTTTTTTCCTGAATCTTCTCAGCAAGTTCATATGCAACAGAAGGGTATTTCTTCTTTGCTTTTTTCTCTTTTAATTCCTTCTTTGAAAGCGCTGCATCTTCTTTTGAAATCGCACCTTCTGCAACAGCAATAATTGTGAATCTCTTTCCTGCTTTGCCGCGCTTTTCAATTGCTTCAACTACTGAATTGATGTCATATGGCATCTCCGGAAGCAGAATAATATCGGCACCGCCGGCAATTCCTGCATGAAGTGTTACCCATCCTACTTTGTGCCCCATTACTTCCACGATAAATACACGGCTGTGAGACGTTGCTGTTGTATGGATCCTGTCAATTGTATCTGTTGCAATGTCTACCGCACTCTGGAATCCGAATGTCATGTCCGTTCCCCAGAGATCGTTATCAATCGTCTTCGGAAGTGTTACCACATTAAGTCCTTCTTCTCTCAGCATATTGGCTGATTTGTGTGTTCCATTTCCCCCAAGGATTACCAGGCAGTCCAGATTCAGCTTGTGGTAAGTGTGTTTCATTGCCTCTACTTTGTCAATTCCGTCCTTATCCGGTACTCTCATTAACTTGAACGGTTGTCTGGATGTTCCCAGAATCGTTCCACCAAGTGTCAGAATCCCCGAAAAGTCTTTTGACGTAAGCATCTTAAAGTTCGAATAGATCAAACCTTTATATCCATCTTGAAATCCATAAATCTCTACATCATCTCGTTTCGAAAAAAGCCCCTTTACGACGCCTCTCATCGCTGCATTCAGTGCCTGACAGTCGCCGCCGCTTGTAAGCATTCCTATTCTTAACATATGTCTGCTCCTTTCTATGTTGCCTGTGTATAACTTTATCATTACTATGAACCATAATAGTTTATCCACATTCTGTATACAATACCAGTAAAATTATAACTTATTTTTATGGTGGAGACAATAAGGGACAAAGGATTTTTCATTTGCGGCAATCCTATTGACAAAAATTCCCCTGTCTCTTTTTCCAAAACGTGCTATAATACATGTGGAAAATTTGTTTAGAAAGCAGGTAGTATTGTGGATAAGTTAGATATAAAATTGTGGACACTTGCGTCCAAAGGCCAGATCGTTCCTGACCGTTCATTACTGAAGACACCGGAACAGATTGAAATGATCAAAAAAAGTGCAGAACTGAACACCGCAGTTCTCGACCATGTAGCAGCTCATATTCATGCAGGAATGAGCACTGCCGAAATTGACAAACTTGTATATGATTTCACAACAGAGCACGGAGGAATCCCGGCGCCTCTGAATTATGAGGGATTCCCGAAGAGCGTATGTACTTCCATCAACAACGTCATCTGCCACGGTATCCCAAGTGAAAATGAGATTCTAATCGATGGAGATATCATCAACGTAGATGTGTCTACGATTTTAAACGGATATTTCTCTGATGCATCCCGTATGTTCACGATCGGTGACGTATCACCGGAAGCCGAACGTATTGTCCGTGTTACAAAAGAATGCGTAGAGCTTGGACTTAAAGCAGCAAAACCTTGGGGACATCTTGGAGACATTGCTTATGCGATCAATTCACATGCACAGGAAAATGGATATTCTGTCGTAGAGGAGATCGGCGGCCATGGAATCGGTCTGGAATTCCACGAAGATCCATTCGTAAGTTATGTTACTCCGAAGGGCAGTGAGATGGTTCTGGTTCCTGGTATGATGTTCACGATCGAGCCGATGATCAATCAGGGTTCTCCGGAATTCTATGTAGATGAAGACAACGGATGGACCGTTTATACGGATGACGACGGTCTTTCTGCTCAGATTGAATATATGGTTCTTATTAAAGAAGATGGTGTAGAAGTTCTTACAAAATAATATAATTTTGCATTATCGAAACCAGATCTCACATTATTATGTTTGTATAAAAACGTAATAAAAGATTACCGGAAAACGCACTACATTTTCCGGTAATCTTTTTATTTTCTTTATTTCACTATTAGTCTGTTTGTATCTTCTTTACAAAATTCACTATTAGCCGGTCCATACCCATTCTACAAAATATACAGCCAGTCATGATCCTCTTCATTTCTCATTCCCAGTACAAGTGCCGAATGTGGTCCCATGTTCGCAACCACTTCTCCGTCTTCTACCAGATACTCTTCGTACTCTGTTGTATATCCATCTTTGTAAGAATATAGCAGACGTTTCATGCGGCATTTTATCGGAATCTCTGCTTCCCATACAGGAACTTTTACTTCCGCACGTTCGCTGCGGTTATTGATCACAACAATGATCCGGTCATGCCCTTTAAATCTCGCATAAGACAGGATATTTTCCTCTCCGCCAAGGATCTTCAACGAACCGGTCTTAAGTGCCGGATGCTCTTTGTGGATGCGGATTGCTTCTTTGTGGAATGCGATCAGTTCCTGATCTTCATGTCCCCACGGATAGGTTCTTCTGTTATCCGGATCTGTAAATCCACAGACACCAGCCTCATCACCATAATATACCGTCGGAGCTCCGACCCAGGTCATCTGCATAACAACCGCTTCACGCATAACCGCTTTATTCACATACTCGTTCGCAGCTTCCGGTCCCAGATGTTCCACACGGCCAACCATGTGATTCGTTCTCGTTAAGAATCTGGAATGATCATGGTTGGAAAGCTCATTCATCGCCACCTGAAGTGACGGAGTCAGCATGTTCGACATGTGATGTGCCATCGAACCGATAAAGTTATCGATGTTACCAAGGAGCTCTTCTCTCGCCTCATCACTATGCTTTTCCATTCCGGTCAGGAACCATGTAACCGGCTCCATGAACGCATCATAGTTCATAACGGTATCCCACTCATCCCCCTTAAGCCAGTCACTCGGATCGCCGTAATGTTCGGCAAGGATCAGTGCATTCGGATTTGCATCTTTCACGGCTCTTCGGAATTTCTGCCAGAACTCGTGATTGTATTCATTGCTGCGTCCCAGGTCTGCTGCCACATCCAGACGCCATCCATCTACATTATACGGCGGCGATACCCATTTCCGTCCGATATATAAGATATAATTTTCCAGTTTTACAGAATCTTCGTAATTCAGTTTCGGCAGAGTATCATGTCCCCACCAGCCATCGTAATTGCCATTATACGGCCAGTTCTCCGGTCCTTCTTTGAAGAAACGGAAGTAGCTTCTGTACGGACTGTCTGCCGATACATAAGCACCCGGTTCATAATCCTCTTCACCTTCGTAAATTCTCTCACGGTCCATCCATTTATTGAATGAACCACAGTGGTTGAACACGCCGTCCAGAATCACTTTCATTCCACGGCGATGTAATTCCTCCACCAGTTTAATGAACAACTCATTACTTGCTTCCAGGTTCTTAAATCCTGTCGTGCGTTTTTTATACTTCGTTGCCTGACTATTGTCCGTCACACCATTCGGAAGCACCTCGCCTCCGTCATCTACGATCTTTCCATAATGCGGATCGATATAATCATAATCCTGGATATCATATTTGTGGTTGGACGGTGACACAAATAACGGATTAAAATATACGACTTCTACGCCCAGGTCCTGCAGATAATCAAGCTTATCCATGACTCCCTGCAGATCCCCGCCGTAGAATTCTCTTACACCCATGTTCGCCGGATATTTATCCCAGTTCGTTACTCTCCGGGAATAATCTCCGATATAGTAATACTCATTCGTCTCTACATCATTTGACTTATCTCCGTTATAAAAGCGGTCTGTAAATATCTGATACATAACCGCTCCCTTTGCCCAGTCCGGTGTGGAAAATCCGGGTACTACAACAAAATTATAGTACTCCAGGATCTCGCGAGAGATTCCACATCGTCCATAATAATATTTTTCTGTCCCAGACTGCACTTCGAAACAATATCTGAACGGCTCTTCCCCCAGACGTGTCTCGAACGTATAATAATCAAACTCTCCCTGTGTGCATTCTTTTTCCATTACATATGTGTCAGCCGATGTCACAAGCCCTACTCTGTCTACATCATCCTTCGCCGTACGGAACCGGAATGTCACCAGTTCGCTTTCTTTCGGTTCAGGAGGATACACATATCCTTCTGTTCCATCACAAAATAAAGCCGTCTTATTCATATAACTAACACCTCTCTCATTTTTTGCTCTCGGAAAGGAGCACGCTTTCTTCTAGTCTTCTGATACATCTTCCGGGAACAGCGCTTCAAATTCTTCCCGGGAAATCTTTTCTTTTTCCAACAGAAGATCTGCGCATGCATGCAGAACATCATCATATTTTCTAATGATATGTCTTGCTCTGTCATAACATTCATCAATAATTCTCTTTACTTCCTGGTCGATCACAGTCGCCACGCCCTCTCCGTAGCCTCTTGCTGTGTGCGCCAGATCACGTCCGATGAACACCTCATTGTTGTCATCATCATAGTTAATAAGTCCGACTGCCTCTGACATACCGAACTTCGTAACCATGGATTTGGCCAGGCCCGTTGCCTGCTTGATATCCTGAGATGCACCGGTTGTAATATCATCAAATACTTCTTCTTCGGCTACACGTCCGCCAAGTGCTACCGTAATATCCTGAAGCATCTTTCCTTTTGTATTAAACATCTCATCCTTTTCCGGAAGCGGCATCGTATATCCGCCCGCACTTCCCGTCGGGATGATTGAAACACTGTATACAGGTCCCACATCCGGAAGCACATGGAACAAGATCGCATGCCCTGCTTCGTGGAATGCTGTGATTCTCTTCTCTTTTTCGGAAATAACGCGGCTCTTCTTCTCCGCACCGATTCCGACTTTGACAAATGCCTTTTTTATGTCTTCCTGTTTTAAGAATACTCTGTTATCCTTTGCAGCCAGAATTGCTGCTTCGTTCAAGAGATTTTCCAGATCAGCTCCGGTAAATCCTGCCGTTGTCTGCGCGATCTGCTGCAGATTGATCTCTTCGCTTAACGGTTTCCCCTTCGCATGTACCTTGAGGATCTCTTCACGGCCCTTAATATCCGGTCTTCCGACCATAACCTTACGGTCGAATCGTCCCGGACGTAAGATTGCAGGGTCAAGAATATCCACACGGTTTGTAGCCGCCATCACAATGATGCCTTCATTGACGCCGAATCCGTCCATCTCTACCAGCAACTGGTTCAGTGTCTGCTCACGCTCATCGTGTCCGCCGCCCATTCCGGTTCCACGGCGTCTTGCAACTGCATCGATCTCATCGATGAAAATGATACACGGTGCATTCTTCTTCGCTTCCTCGAACAAGTCTCTGACACGGGAAGCTCCGACACCAACGAACATTTCCACAAAGTCTGAACCGGAAATCGTAAAGAACGGAACTCCTGCTTCTCCGGCAACTGCTTTGGCAAGCAGCGTCTTACCGGTTCCCGGAGGGCCCACTAACAGTACACCTTTCGGGATTCTTGCTCCCACCTGGATATATTTCTTCGGAGACTTCAGGAAATCAACGATCTCCTCCAGTTCCTCTTTTTCTTCTTCCAGACCTGCCACCTGGGCAAATGTCACTTTCTTGTCACGGTCTGTGCTCAGTTTTGCACGGCTCTTTCCGAAATTCATTGCTTTCGAATTGGCCCCGCCGCCCTGACGGTTCATCAGACCAAAGATCAGGAACACTCCGACCAGTGTAAGGATAACCGGCAGAAATGTAGTTGCTGCCCAGCTGTCCTGTGGAATATCCGGCATGGTATAATCCACATTCTGCTCTTTCAGGTAATCCTGGATCTCATTTACATCGGAGACATACAGATATCTGACATTATCGGAACTGTCATCTCCCTTCAGCGTAATCTCCACGCGCCCCGTCGGAACGCTCTTGTTCTGATTCACTTCTACAGACTCGATCTTGTCGTTCTGAACCAGCTGTTGGAATTTCTTCCAGGAAATTTCTTTCTCTCGTTGATCGAACTGATTGGTAAACCACAGTGCTGCGAACAAAAATACGACAAACACGAGGAATACAACACCATTCAGCCCTCTCGCTTTCTTATTATTCAATTTTCAGGCTCCTTTCTTATGCCGCGCCTTATTTCACGCCCTCTACCACTCCGATGAATGGAAGATTTCTGTATCTCTGGGCGTAATCCAGTCCATATCCCACAACGAATTCGTCCGGGATATTGAATCCGACATAATCTACTTTTACATCTTTTACTCTTCTTTCCGGTTTATCCAGAAGCGTACAGAGCTTCATGCTCTTTGGATTTCTCTTAGATAAGATGTCCATCAGATAATATAATGTTCTTCCGGAGTCAATAATATCCTCCACGATCAGTACATTTTTTCCTTCCAGTGTCTCATCTAAGTCTTTTGCGATCTTAACAACACCGCTTGACTTCGTTCCGTCACCGTAGCTGCTGACACTCATAAAGTCCATTGATACCGGAACGGTGATTCTCTTCGCCAGTTCGCACATGAAGAATACGCCACCCTTCAATACACAGATCAGATGTACCTGCTTTCCGGCATAATCTTTGCTGATCTGTTCGCCAAGCTCTTTGATTCTCTTTGCAACATCCTCTTCAGGAACTAATACTTTTACTCTCTCTGCCATCTTCTTCTCCTCCGTTAAATTCTATTTCCAGAATTCTTCTGGTTTTATCTGTAATCTGATATGCCTGGTTCTGTCTGTATCCGATGATCCACAGGATGTGGCTGCCGTCTGCTGCCAGCCAGATCTTCTCCCTGTCTTCTCTCGGGACTTTCACATTGACAAAATACTTTTTCAGGCTCTGTGTACTGCCGTTTTTGTCAATCGTAATATAGTCTCCAGGCTGCTTATGTCTTATTTTTACAGTGCTCTTAATTATATCATAGTCAAACCATTTCGTGTAGGTTTTTTTAGGAAATACACTGGTTTGTGGTGTTCGTTCCAGTATGCGCATCTGTACCGGCGGCTTAGAATTTTCTCCGGATTTTTCTTTATCCTTCACTTTATGAAGCCAGATTCCTTCGTAACACCTTTCCCCGGTCATCTCATAAGGCAGCATAATCTTCCGTCCGGTCTGATGTTCCATCAGTTCTTCCACCAGTTTTACGTGGATCTGTTCAATATCTTTTTTGCGTCCTGCCGTTTCGCACAACAGTTCATGGATCAGAAACGTCCGGACAGTCTCATTTACACTTCGGAAACCCTCTTCCAGGATCACTACTCCATCTGCTTTATCTTGTTTGGGTTTTACGCAGTATTTTCTGCATTTTTCCACTTCCTCTTCCATAAATGCCCACACTGTCCGCATTTGCTCCATCGTATCTGCCATATGTGAAACAGCTCTTGGATTAATCTCTCGTTCCAGGTATGGGATCACATGATTTCTAAGACGATTCCTTGTATAATGGTCTTCCAGATTCGTCTCATCGGTACAATAGTCTATATTATTTTCTTTTAAATATTCTTCGATTTCCTGTCTTCTTACCCCCAGAAGCGGCCGGATATACTTTCCGTCAACCGGACTGATCCCGCCGATCCCTTTAAGACCACATCCACGGCTTAAATTCCACAGAAGTGTCTCCGCATTGTCATTCTGATGATGCGCCAGCGCAATCCTCGTTCCGTTTTTCCTGTGACAGACTTCTTCGAATATATGTCTTCTGACATTCCTTCCTGCCTCTTCGAGCGTCAGCTTCTGTTCTTTCGCATATCTTCCGACATCTTCATGAAAAGCCAGAAGTTCAACATCCAGCTTCTCACAAAGGGCTCTGACGTAATTCTCATCTGCATCCGCACTTTCTCCGCGAAGTCCGTGATGAATATGCACTACCGTCAACCCAAACCGCATTTCCTTTTGAAGTTTTACAAGCATGAAAAGAAGGCATACGGAGTCTGCACCTCCCGATACGCCTGCAATTACATGATCTTTTTCCTGCAGCATATGGTATTTTTTCACATATGCCCTCACCCGTTCATACATTCCGGTCTTCCTTTTTATCTGATTTGTTTTCATATTTTTTCGAAATATATAACTCTTTTATTTGTTTCGATATCATGATAAATATATATAATTTCTTATAGAAAGTCAACTTATCGGAAAGTCAGCTCACGCCCCACAGGCCGATCACAAGGATCGTCATATCATCCAGTGGCATTTCTCCCGAATATTTCAACACCTCACTTAGAATGCTTCTTGCAAACTCTGTCGGATTTACAATATTCGTGTTTTGAATAATATCTATCATCTGTTCTTCCTGTTCTTTTGCCGGAAGTGCATCCAGAACTCCGTCCGTCACCATGACCACATAATCCCCGGATTCCAGATCACACACTTCCCGGTCAATCTCAATATTCTGTATAACCCCGATCGGAAGTGTTGTTGATACAATTTTTTCAACTTTATCCTTCTTTTTGATAAATGTTGCGGCCGCGCCCGCCTTTACAAATTCACAGCTTCCACGATACAGATCAAACAGACATACATCCAGTGTGCAGAATTTCACTTCTTCCCTTCCGATCACCAGCGCCGTATTCATCATCTGCACCGCCGTCTCTACCGGGAATCCTGCCTCTAACAGTTCTTCTAACATTTCTACCACCATCGTACTGTCCCGGAATGCTTCTTCTCCCGATCCCATTCCATCAGAAAGCGCGATTCCTTTGCGGCCTCCCGGCAGATCTTTCATAAGAAAAGTATCCCCCGATATCTGCTCCAGTCCTTTTCCGATCCGGGCAATCCCCTGAAGCGTCTGGAATTTCGCACCTTCCACACATGCAATGGTTCCATATTCCCCTCCTATCACAAGTCGTTCTCCCTGTCTTGGGATCATGGTTCTTCCTATACATTTTCCCACCAGAAATGCGATATCTTTTGCAAGGATTACCCGTCCCTTAACCGCTTTTACCGTCAGATGTACCTCATATTTTCCCTGCTGGGTCATATAAAATACAATCGATAACATCTTTACATTCTCTTTTTTTAAGGCTGTTTTTATACGTTTTTCCAGATATTCATCCTGAAAGATCCCCGCATCCAGTTCTCTGGTTGTATACTGTATCATCTTTGCAAAGCTTGTAAGCTGTGTGGCATATCCTTCTCTTGTCTGCAGCATCCTGTGATTCCACATCAATATCTGTTTGGCATTTTCAAACACTTCCAGACTTTCCCTTAGGAAACGCGGCGCAAGCATGCATTGCCTTTTCAGTCTTTTTTTCAATTCCATATTCAGTTCTGCACCATACTCTTCTGCTGCACACATGATTTCATACATCATCTGATATGTTTTCTCCCGCCTCTCGCCGAGACACACTTCTTTTCGCTCACAACCGGCACAGACATTCCCCGTTACTTTGTCAAACATTTCATCAATTTCTTCTTTGGACAATGTTCCTTTATAATGTTCCATATTTAAAAATGTTTTTGATAGATGCTGCAGAGACTCCGCAAATTTGTCCATCTGCACCACATATGGATTCACAAATATTTCCTGTTCTTTTATCCGTGCCACTTTATTGCTCCCCTTTCGACCTTTTCTTTTTATTTCCCCGATAAACAGAAAAAAGCTTCAGGAATCTCTTCCTGAAGCTTATCATTTGTTCCGAGTACTCTTATTTTGCTTTGAAAATTATCTCATTATTATGTACCAGACCCAGCTTTTCTTTCGCCACGTCTTCTACGTATTTGTCTGTTCCGACATATTTATCTAATTCTTTGATCTCTTTTGACCGGTCTTTTTCTGCCTGGATCTGCTCTTTCAGTTCTGTCTCCTGCGCCTGATATTCTCTGTTCTTCGCCTTTAACGTCATACTGTTCGCAGACACCATAACTGTCAGCAAAAGAACAACAGCACTAATCGCCAGCACACTTCTCTTATGATCCTGAGAACGCCTGCACTGCCGTCTTCTGCGGTTTCTCTGTTTTACATCTTTCATCTTATTTTACTCACCCTTGTTTGACATCTCTGTCATTCCACTCACCTGTTAATTGCCTTTATTCTATCTTTTTTTCCGGCCTTTTTCAAGTGTTTCAGCCAAAAACCCGCTTCCCGGACATACAATTTTTCGATACCACTTCCTGACAGCCACTAGGAAAACCGACATAGCTGATGCTCCAAGCCCAATACCTAGTACAAAATACCACCTTACACTACCACTACTTGTGTAGTAAATCTGCACAAACAAAAAAATTGCGGTTCCGACCCAGTATGCCAGATCTTCCAGCTCAACGATCCAGTGCGTATGATGTATCACATTTCGCAGACAGCTTATGCAGCGGTATACAAGACGTACAATTGCTCCGGACAATATTGCAGAAAGAAATATAAATAATTCTTTTGTTATTCCCATCTCATATTTCCATCCCGTTTCATAAATTTCACCGGATTTCTCTCCGCTTTTTCAGCGAAACAATTTTCCAAACAGACTTTCCGCCTGTTTTCCGGGAGACTGTATATCCGAATAAGAGATACTTTCAATGTTGCCGGACAGATCAATCTCTCCCTTTTCCAGATTCACCCGGTTTACATGCAGATCCGTGCCCTTTACCATGAGCATTCCCTGCTCCGTCTCCAACAATATCTCATTCAGATTAAAAGACAGGACATCCAACACTCCGGTCACCAGTCCGGTTTTCCGGTTATTTAATACCAGTTTATGGCTTTTTTGTACTGCTGTGGTCTCCAAAACTATCACAACCTTTCTTACTAATCATATGAACAGAAATCACAAATTATGACTTTTCATATGATCACTTAAGAAAGGTTGTGCTGATCTGCTGATTTTTCGCAGGCTCTTTATTTATTTTATAAATATTTGAACAGGTCTCCTGCCTCTTCTTTTTTTGTCGTATCCTTGATATCAAGTACTTCTACTTTTACGGTTCTTGTTCCAAACTGGATTTCTATGATATCTCCCGGTTTTACCTTTACCGATGCCTTGGCCGGCTTGTCATTCACCAGTACACGACCGGCATCGCAGGCTTCGTTAGCTACGGTCCGGCGTTTGATCAGTCTGGAAACTTTTAAAAATTTATCTAATCTCATATCTTTATTCTCCTGCATACTTTGGTATCTACAGTGCCTGTAGGTTGCAGCTTCTTTCGAACGCATAACGATTGAAAAACCGGAGGGCATCAAGATACTCTCCGGCATAAAATACATTTATAAATATTACAATTCAGACTACTCGTTGATAGCATCCTTTAATGCTTTACCAGCTTTGAATTTTGGTGCTTTACATGCAGCAATCTTCATAGTCTCGCCTGTCTGAGGATTTCTTCCTTCTCTTTCAGCTCTCATGCTTACTTCGAAAGTACCAAATCCAACAACCTGTACTTTATGTTCTTTCTTTAATTCTTCTGTAACAACATCGATAAAAGCTTTTAAAGCTTTTTCAGAGTCTTTCTTTGATAATTCTGCCTGGTCAGCAATTGCTGCGATCAGTTCTGTCTTATTCATGGATTGTTCCTCCTCTTATTTACATTTAGAATTCACGATTTCAATTCTTTTTATACAAAGTCAACGTCCATACCCGTCATATGGCATGCCTTTATGTACTGTTATACCTGTTTTCACTGTGAATGTCAAGGTAAATCCCCCGTTTCCCCTGTATTTTCAAGCTTTTTCGCTATTTTACCATACCTTTAAAGTTCAAATCCAAATACTTCTTTTAAAAACATTTTTTTCTCTTCTGTCTGCCTTATCGCAGTCTGAAGCTTTTCTATGTTTTTTACCGATATCCATGCTTTATTTGTACAATAATACGAATTGGCCGTTTTCCAGAATTTTTCCGGATAGATCAGACGGATCTTCAGATATTCCATTTCGCCCTCCGTAAGCGGATGTATTGCCGAATAGGCATTCAGCATGCCATCACCCAGGCGGATCTTCCATCCACTTTTTTCCAGAACCTTCCTGAGGAAATAATACAGATCTTCCACCTGAATGTCCCTGCGGAATTTTTCAAAATTGGTTGTGGCGATTCCTTCTTTTGTCATAATGATATTATGATAATTATACTCTCCATGTATCATACCGGACTTCTTCATCTCTTCGGCATACAGTTTCTCATAATCCGACCGCTCCAGTTCTTCCACTGCTGCCTCTGCCCATTGATACATCTGATCAAACTGTTTCAAAAAGGCAAATTCAAACTCACCCTTGGGAACAACTTTTCTTGTAAACTGCCGGACCTTTTTCAATTCACGATTATGCCGTCTGTATTTTTCATCTGTTTTGGTTCCTTCCGGTATCCCATGTTCCAGTTCATAACGCATAATGATATGTAGTTTTGCCAGATTTCCCGCCGCTTCAAATATTTCCCTTGTCTTCTTAATGTCGCATTCACGTCCGGCAAAACATTTCTTTAATATGTACCGGTCTCCGTTATCCAATGCAGATATATATTCGCCGTTACGGTTCGTGACCACATAATCGATCCTATGATACCCCTGCTCATAAAGCCGTGTATAAAGTTCACATAACGCAGGGATTCTCTTCTCAGATGTTGTAATCTCCTTTAAAAGGAATAATCCCTTATTTGTTTCGCATAAAACAGCACCCCTGACTTTGCGGGTGCTGCTTACTTCTATATCATATTGTTCCAGTATTTTTTGTTCAAATTCCTGCATTTATATTCCCCGCGCTTTACACTTGATATTCTTTTTAAATGTATGTGGGAAATATAAAAAATATTCACTGCTGTTATACTTCTTTATCCGGGAAACTATATTTCAGCAGGATCTCTTTGGTGTTCATTTCCGGATTCTCGATCACAAGGTTCAATAATTCGTTTAACTTTTCCCCTATCTCTTTTCCCGGCTTCATTCCCGCCCGGATCAGATCTCTACCTGTCACAGCTAATTCTTTTAATGAAACACACTGGCCTTTTTCTATAATCTCTGCATATGTCTGTTCTACTTCATCGAGGTTTTTTAATTTTTCTGCTCTCTGGTACTCACTTTGTGCCAGAACATCTGCTCTCCTTACTTCCATATAGTATGGGAAAATGTCTTCGCCGATCTTATTCATTGCCCTTCTGACATTTTTCGGCACGGCCGGCATGCGGTAATCATGATTCAGCACAAGTCTTGTAACCTTATGCAGCGTATCATTATCGAACTTTAATCTCCGAAGCACTTCTTTGGCAATCCGCTCGCTTCCTAATGCATGCATTTTAAAATGCGCCACACCGTCTTCATCCATCGTCTTGTATTCCGGTTTACCTGTATCATGCAGTAACATTGTTAATCTTAAGATCTTATCATTGCGGACATTCATCATCGCATGAATGGTATGTTCCCCGACTGTGTACATATGATGCAGTGTTTCCTGCTTTGTCTCCATCATACGGTCAAATTCCGGCAAAAATACCTTCGTAATCCCAAGTTCATAAGCAGTTCTTATAAGCTCCGGCCGGTCAGATGTCAGCATCTTCACCAGTTCTACCTGTATCCTCTCCGCACTGATATTTTCCAGTGTCGGCGCAAGAAGCTTCATTCCTTCTTTCGTCTCCTCATCAATCTCAAATCCAAGCTGTGCCGCAAATCTGACGCCTCTTAAAATCCGGAGCGCATCTTCCGAGAAACGTTCCCTGGCATTTCCCACACAGCGGATCATATGCTTTTCCAGATCCTGCATTCCTCCAAAGATATCTACGATCCCATCCTTGTCATTGTATGCCATAGCATTGATCGTAAAGTCTCGTCTGAGCAGGTCTTCTTTCAGATTTCTTGTAAATGTGACTTCTTTCGGATGTCTGCTGTCTTCGTATTTTCCATCGATTCTGTACGTCGTAACTTCGTATCCCTCATGATTCAAAAGTACGGTTATCGTTCCATGCTCAATTCCCGTATCAAATGTTTTGTCAAATAATGCCTTTGTCTCTTCCGGCATTGCTGATGTTGTAATATCCCAGTCGCCCGGTTCTCTGCCAAGGATGGAATCTCTGACACATCCCCCGACTGCGTATGCTTCAAATCCATGCAACTGTAAGGTATGAATGATAAACTGTACATCATCCGGTAATTTTATATTATAGTTATTCACAAATATTTCCTCCGTTTATCCACGTTATCAACATTCTATATCATACCATATTTTTGCCGGTGGCTGTTGATAAAAAATGGACGGTAGATTCCTAAAATCCACCATCCATTACTTATAATCTCTTTATTCTTAGTATGATTTTCCCCAGTAAGCCATGTGTTTCGCAGGTTTTCCGCAATAGATACATTTATCGGAAATAAACTCTTCATCTTCGATCAGACATCTTGTTGCAGCTCCGCCTGTCTGATATTTTACTTCGCCCTCACATTCCGGATCTCCACACCAGCATGCTTTTACAAATCCACGGTTGGCTTTGAACTTCTCAACCATTTCATCCATTGTAGTAGCTGTATCAATGTGGCTGTTCAGGAATTCTTCTGCTCTGTTGTACATATCCTGCTGCTCCTGCTCTAAGATCTCGCGCAGTTTTACTGCGATCTCATCGAGAGATACAACGATCTTTTCACGGTTATCACGACGTACAACAACAACCTGGTTCTTCTCGATATCCTTTGGCCCGATCTCGATACGTGTTGGGATACCAAGGATCTCCTGCTCAGAGAATTTCCATCCTGTACTCTTATCAGAGTCATCGATCTTCACTCTGTATCCTGCTTTTTTCAGTTCGTCAAGCAGTGCATAAGATCTGTCAAGCACGCCTTCTTTGTGCTGGGCGATTGGGATGATTCTACATTCAACCGGTGCTACGTGTGGTGGCAATACCAGTCCGTCATCGTCACCGTGAACCATGATCAGGGCTCCGATACTTCTTGTTGACCATCCCCATGATGTCTCATACGCACTGTGCAGTTCGTTGTTCTTATCTACATATTTGATTCCGAATGCATCCGGGAATCCGTTTCCGAAGAAATGGCTTGTCGCAGACTGAAGTGCTTTTCCGTCATGCATCAGTGCTTCGATCGTGTATGTGTCTTCTGCTCCGGCGAATTTCTCGTGTTCTGCCTTTCTTCCTGCTACGAATGGGATAGCCATTGTCTCTTTATAGCAATCCTTATAAACTTCCCACATCTGGATTGTTCTTTCTTCTGCTTCTTCATATGTTGCATGAAGTGTGTGACCTTCCTGCCATAAGAATTCTCTTGAACGAAGGAATGGTCTTGTTGTCTTCTCCCAACGGAGAACGGAGTTCCACTGGTTCCATACCTTTGGAAGATCTCTGTATGATTTTACAGTCTTTGCCCAGAGGTCACAGAACAATGTCTCTGATGTAGGGCGTACGCATAATCTTTCCTGCAGTCTTTCCATTCCACCGTGTGTTACCCATGCAACTTCCGGTGCGAATCCTTCTACGTGATCAGCTTCTTTTTCCAGAAGTGACTCCGGAATCAGTACTGGCAGGTATACATTCTCAACTCCTGTTTCTTTGAAACGTCTGTCAAGATCTGCCTGGATCAGTTCCCAGATCGCATAACCGTTCGGTAAGTAGTTCATGCATCCTTTTACGCTTGAATAATCACAAAGATTTGCTTCACGTACAACGTCTGTGTACCACTGTGCGAAATCTTCGTCACGAGATGTAATGTTTTTGACTAATTTTTCCTTTGCCATGTTTCTCTTCTCCTTTTCAATTTTGGTGGAATCCTTATTCCACGTTATTTTTTTGCCGGGAGTTCCGCAACCTGGCAATTGCTTCTGTATGCGAATGTCTCTTTTAAATGCATCGCACAAAAAACGCCGGGCCTTTCGACTCCCCGAAAAAGGGACCGAAAAGCTCGGCGGTACCACCCTAGTTAACTGCGACCCTTTCGCAGCTCTCTTCATTGGCCGTTAACGCCGGCTGACACGCTGCACTTTCATGCAGTGGCTCCAGGACCGGTTCCATGTGATGAACAGCAGATATCTCACACCATATGATATCCTCTCTGCGGCTGGATTCTCATGTACTAATTCCCTTCATCGCCATAAAATTTTTTTTGAATTGTCAATTATTTTAATCCATGAAATATGTTTTGTCAAGATATTATCTCTATCCCTGCTTCCGCCAATGTCTGCTTGCAGTTTTTTCCCCTCCATGATTTAATAAGTATATCATTTGTCTTAACAAAGGAGAAGTATATGGCTACTTTAAATATATTATATGAAGACCCACACATCCTCGTCTGTGTCAAACCACATGGCATAGCAACCCAGAGCAAAAGCATCCGTTACCCGGACATGGTCAGCCTGATCAAGAATCATCTGGCGAAAGCTTCCGGCACTTCCGGAAAATCCGGTGCACCAAAATCCATTGGTTCCAGAACCCCAGGCTCTGCTGAGCCTTACCTTGCCGTCATCCACAGACTCGACCAGCCCGTTGCCGGAATCCTTGTCTTTGCCAAGACTCCGGCTGCTGCAAAAGATCTGAATAAGCAGTTACAGAATCAGGGTTTCGAGAAATATTACCGCGCGCTTGTCACCAATGCGCCTTCCGAGAAAGAAGGAACACTCGAGGATTATATGGTCAAAGATGCCCGGACGAACACTTCCCGAATCTGTTCTGCAAAGGAAAACGGAGCGAAGATTGCACGGCTGCATTATGATACGGTTCCTGACCATAGCCGGTTGTTTTCAACTGTTTCCGGCAGCTCTTCCTCTGTTGATATCTCTCTGTCTTCGCAAAGTCAGGAATGTCACGAGACCGAACTTGAGATTCATCTGGACACCGGACGTCATCACCAGATCCGTGTGCAGCTTGCCTCCATTGGATGCCCGATCGTCGGAGATACAAAATATAACCCGGAGCTTACCGGCAATAAAGGATGGCAGACAATCCGATTGTGTGCTTATAAGCTCGATTTCAAACATCCGGTCACACACAAGGCGATGCATTTTCAATTAGAGGCCGATCCGGCATAATTCAGTTATCCTGAAAAGAGGAGCGGGAAATTCCCACTCCTCTTTTTCGCCGATACATATGCCCTCTATGCTTCTGCTACATCCTCAGTCAGAGCTTCTTCATATTTCTCAAGGATAATATTCTGAATGCGCTCTCTTGTTCCTGAGTTGATTGGATGCGCAATATCTCTATACTCTCCATCCAATGCTTTCTTGCTTGGCATTGCGATAAAGAGTCCTTTTTCTCCTTCAATCACCTTAATATCGTGTACCACAAATTCCTCATCCATGGTAATGGAAACGACAGCTTTCAGCTTGCCCTCCTTTGCTACTTTACGTACTCGTACATCTGTAATCTGCATGTTGTTCTAGCCCCTTTCTTCTAGCCTTTGCACTGCTTTTTCTTAAAGTGCATACCTCTCATTTTTTTCTACGACTACCTTCACACCATTTTCACCAACATAGCGTGTGTTTGCCCGGATCGTATCCCTGCTTTCTACAATACAGTTCTCAATATATGCATTGTCTCCGAGATAGACATCATTAAGAATAATGGAATTCTTAATGACACAGTTGTTCCCCACGAATGTCTTCTTGAAAAGAATCGAATTCTCGACTGTACCATTAATGATACTTCCACTCGCCACAAGGCTGTTCTTAACCATAGATCCCGGGTTGTATTTTGCCGGCGGCAAGTCGCTGACCTTGGAATAAATACCCGGCTGTGTCCGGAAGAAATACTCACGTACTTCCGGTTTCAGGAAATCCATATTCGTCTGATAATATGCATCCACTGTTGAAATGTTGCTCCAGTAATCTTTTATTTTATAACCGTAGATTTTCTTCAGATTCTTATATCTGATAAGAATATCGGTCACAAAATCATGTCTGTCATCTTCTGCGCAATGTTCGATCAGATCGATCAGCTGGCGTCTTCTGATTACATAGATACCTGTCGATACAATCTGCGACTGTGCCACCATCGGCTTTTCCTCGAACTCTTCAATACGCATCGAATCATTCATCTTGATCGTTCCGAAACGGCTTGCATCTTCGTTCGGACCAAGTTCTTTGCATACCACTGTAATATCCGCTTTCTTTGCAATGTGATATTCCAGTACTTTGTTATAATCCATCTTATATACAGCATCACCGGATGTAATGATTACATAAGGTTCGTGACATCTCTTTAAGAAATCCAGATTCTGATAAATTGCGTCTGCTGTTCCGCGGTACCAGTATCCGTTCTCCGCGGTGATCGTCGGGGTAAATACATATAATCCCCCCTGCTTTCTTCCGAAATCCCACCATTTTGAAGAATTCAGATGTTCATTCAACGAACGGGCATTGTACTGTGTCAGAACTGCCACCTTCTGAATATGAGAGTTTGACATATTACTGAGTGCAAAGTCAATCGCTCTGTAACTTCCGGCGATCGGCATTGCTGCCACTGCTCTTTTATGTGTCAGTTCACGCATCTTATTGCTGTTACCACCTGCTAAAATAATTCCTACTGCTCTCATGCTCGTTCACCTGCCTTTATCAATGTTTCTCCACTTTCCAGTACTCCATTCGGGTAATCTTCTTTGGATGTTACTCCACTGATAGCAGTGTTCTTTCCAATCTGCACCCCATCCGGTATTACAGATTTTTCACCCACGGCAACCAGGCCAAATGAATAAATTGCCGGTTTTAATTTGTTCGGTATATCACTTCCGATGCCAAATGTAGTATTATCCCCAACCAGGCAATTTTCTGCAACGATTGCCTTGTCCATGACACAATTCTTACCAACCCTGGTATCTTTCATGATAATAGAATCCCTGATCACGGATCCTTCTCCTATAACAACTCCGGATCCGATAATACTGTTATGTACTTCACCATATACTTCCGCACCGTTACAGATAATACTTCTCTCAATCACTGACTGTGCCGAAATATACTGTGGCGGCAGAATCTCACTGTTGGTATATATCTTCCAGAATTCTTCATATAAATTGAACTCCGGTATGATATCGATCAGTTCCATATTGGCTTCCCAGTAAGATCCCAGTGTTCCGACATCTTTCCAGTAACCGTTATATTCATATGCGAACAATCTCTCGCCTTTATTGTGACAATATGGAATGATATGCTTTCCGAAGTCACAACCAGGCTCGTCCTTCAATGTCTCCAACGCTTCCTTCAGGACTTTCCATGAGAATATATAAATTCCCATAGATGCCAGATTACTCTTTGGTTCCGCAGGTTTTTCCTGGAATTCCTGAATTCTTCCATCTTCATCTGCGATAACAATACCGAAACGGCTTGCCTCTTCCATCGGCACCGGCATTGCCGCAATCGTCACGTCTGCGTTATTCGCCTTATGATAATCCAGCATTACTTCATAGTCCATTTTATAAATGTGATCCCCTGATAAGATCAGTACATAATCCGGATCAAACTGCTCCATATAATCCAGATTCTGATAAATTGCGTTCGCAGTTCCGGAATACCATTCACTGCTTCCGCTTCTCTCATATGGTGGAAGAACCGTTACTCCTCCGTAATTCCTGTCAAGATCCCAGGGAATACCAATTCCTATATGCGCATTCAATCTCAATGGCTGATACTGGGTCAATACACCCACCGTATCAATTCCTGAATTAATGCAGTTGCTGAGTGGAAAGTCAATAATGCGATATTTACCTCCAAATGCAACGGCAGGTTTTGCAACTTTTGCTGTGAGGACTCCAAGTCTGCTGCCCTGTCCTCCTGCCAGCAGCATTGCTATCATTTCCTTCTTTCTCATGTCATCACCCCTTCTCAGTAGTCTTACTTTTTTTATTATACCATACTTCTTCTTACGTAGCTAACAATTTTTACAGTTTTTTTTCGATTTTCGCAAACTTTTTGTTAAATTATTACAAAAACTTACGACTTGGATTTTTTTTGATATATGTTTATAAT
>NZ_JAMOYX010000046.1:0-26230 GCF_023669465.1 Dorea sp. MB18-49 | reverse complement strand
TGCTGTATGCCAATTTCTCCTGCAAGGTAGCGTTCGACTATTTTTACTTTTTCTACTGGTTCTATCTTACTCTTTCTGAACATGAAAATACCCCCATATAGGACTTTTATATTTCATTGTCCTATATAAGGGTAGCATATCATTTCCTGGGGGATTTTTTTGTTTAATACATGAAGCGGCTGATACCTGGCCGGAAGAAAAGTAAGAGCTCCCAGTTGTGTGCTGATTCGATCATGGACCGGGGTAAGCCACGATACTGCATTAAACAGCAAAATTATTTATCATAATCTTCCGAACAAACACTAATCCCCATTCCATATCCCTTTGGTCCGATATGGCATCCTACACTGAATGAAAGTGGATCATAATATACATAAGAATTCGGAAATGCTTCTACAAGCATTTGTTTCCATTCTGCGGCCTCTTCTTCCGTGAGGTTAGAGCCGGCAGCACCAACGAGAAGATGTTTGTCGTCAGCGTCTTTAAATCGTGTCTCACGGTCATTCTTTAATGCTTCAACCATTTTCTGCTTACATTTCTTCATGCCGCGTGTCTTGGCAAATGCGTCCAGCTTACCACCCTGGATAGTGAGAATCGGCTTGATGTTAAGAACACTTCCGAGTGCAGCACCGGCTGCGGTGACGCGTCCGCCTTTTTTCAGGAACTCAAGAGTGTCGACAGCAATATAGATACTGGAGTTATAGGCTTCGGCCTCTAATACTTCTTTGATCTCTTTTGCTGATTTTCCGGCTTCTGCAAGCTTCTTGGCATGCATGACAGATTCTCTCTGTGTAACGGAGATTCTGTGGTTGTCTGCAACCTGTACTTTGCCATCATAATCATCGGAAAGGCTGATAGCGGTTGAACAAGAAGCACTCAGTCCGCTGGACATTGGGATATGAATGATCTCATCATAACCCTGTTCTAATATATCATCCCAGAGATCCATCAGATCGCCTGGAGATGGCTGGGATGTAGATACATTCTGTCCGCCGGTCAGGCTTCCGTAGAAAGAATCTTCTGTAAGATCAATTCCCTCATAATGTGTCTCATCATCGATAATGACTGGCATAGGAATCAGGAAAATTCCCATGGAGTCGGCTTCTGCTTTCATAATTCCGCTGTTGGTATCTGTCATAACAGCTGTTTTCATATGTGAAAACCTCCTTTGTATTCTTTACTATCTATCAGTTATGGAATAAATATTCTTCATTATAAATATGATTATTCGGTTCGTGTATCACCCCAGAAGAACAAAGCAACTGTGCCCGGTCCTGTATGACTTCCAATCGTCGTACCTACGTTATTGATCTCGACTTTTCCATTCAGATATGGGAAGCGGGATTCAACAAGATCGGCAACCGCTCTGGCATCTTCGTAGCATTCGGAGTGAGAAATGTAACATTTCCCATTATAGTCGGTCTGGTGATCGGCATATTCGGCCATCTTATCTACAATAGTGCGAATGACTTTACGCTTTGTACGAATCTTATATCTTGGAATCAGACGGCCCTGATTATCCATGTTAAGAAGAGGGCAGATATTTAAGACACCTCCGATAGCACCTGCTGTTTTGGAAATGCGTCCGCCCTTTACGTAAAATGTAAGATCGGTAGAAAAGAACCAGTGATGTACGTTGAGACGGTGCTTTTCAGCATAGCGGAAAACCTCGTCCAGAGATTTCCCCTCGTCGCGAAGATCGGCAAGTTTATCCATCAAAAGTCCATATCCGGAAGATGCGCCGAGAGAATCTACGATCAGGATCTTGCGGTCAGGATAACGTTCTTCAAGATTCTCTTTTGCAATCATTGCAGAATTAATTACTCCTGAAATTCCAGATGAAAGTGTGATATGCAGGATATCTTTTCCTGCTTTAAGGAAAGGTTCGAAATATTCTTCAAATTCTTCGGCATTGACCTGTGAAGTCTTCGTATCGGCTCCGGCCGCCATAGCTGCATAGAATTGATCGAATGGGATAGATTTTCCAAGATCGTCTGCGTATTCTTTGCCATTCAGCTCAAAGTGAAAACAGATGTAAGATATGTCGCGTGCTTTAAAATGTTCTTCAGTAAGATCTGCTGTTGAACAGCAGCTGATAATATAATCCCTCATAATGTTCAAGTCCTTCCTTAATATATCTGGAATACTAATCTATACTCCAAGTGATAAAAATTGTATCATTTTCTCAGATTAAATTCAATATTTACAAGGGCAAGAAGGAGAAAAAGGTGAAATTGTTGCGGAAATTCGTGGTACAATATTCATGCGTTAGAAGTACTGCATAAAGAATACAGTAGAAGCGTATAAGAAGTAATAGATATCTGTAAGAGGATATCTGGAAAATAAAAAAGATACAGGGAAAGCATATGAGTAAAAAGAATGATACAGATAACCATATAGAAATAGAAAAAAGGAAAAGCATGTTAACAGATTGCGTACTGTGCCCAAGAAATTGTCACGCAGACCGTATAAACGGCCGGCGGGGAAGATGTCATGAGACCGCGGAAATCGTTGTGGCAAGAGCTGCGCTGCATATGTGGGAAGAACCTTGCATATCCGGAGATGCTGGCTCAGGAGCCGTATTTTTTTCCGGCTGCCCGATGGGCTGCGTTTTTTGTCAGAACCATAATATAGCCGAAGCAAAAGCAGGAAAGACAATTACGGTAGAAAGACTGTCAGAAATATTCCTGGAACTGCAGGAAAAAGGGGCGGCCAATATCAATCTCGTAACGCCGACGCATTATGTTTTGCAGATCATAGAAGCGTTAGATCTGGCAAGAAAAGAAGGTCTGTCTCTTCCTATTGTCTACAATACGAGCGGCTATGAAAAGCCGGAGACGATACGGATGCTGGATGGATACGTAGACGTCTATCTTCCGGATTTTAAATACATGGAATCAGAACTTGCGGCAGCATATTCCGGGGCACCCGATTATCCGAAATATGCGAAAGCAGCCTTAAAAGAAATGCTGCATCAGACGGGAAACATTCAGATTGATAAAGACACTGGTATGATACAAAAAGGCGTGATTGTAAGACATCTGGTACTTCCGGGACATGTGAAAAACTCTAAAGCAGTCATAAAATATCTGCTCGAAACCTATCAAGACCAGATCCTGATCAGCATCATGAATCAATACACCCCAATGCCGCAAGTGTCAGGAGATCCATTACTCAGCCGTAAAGTTACAAAAAGAGAATACGAAAAAGTTATAGATTACGCACTGGAACTTGGAATGGAAGACGGCTTCATTCAGGAAGGAGAAGCCGCAAAAGAAAGCTTCATCCCGGAATTTGATTGTGAGGGGGTATAGATATTGGATTTATTATCGTGGCTTCTCATGTCGTGATTGGCATAATGCCGGACCTGTGCACTGGCCATAAACTAATAATCTAAAATATAAACTTCCGCCTTCACAAAACTCCATGATCTGTGCTTTCATCATTAAGGCATGAACTCACAAGCTACCGCATAAATTCATTAATCACATGCAGTACCCCATCCTCATCATTCGATTTCGTAATATAATCTGCCGTCTCCCGTACCGCAGGCTGAGCATTTGCCATAGCCACGCCAAGACCGGCAGTTTCAATCATCGTCAGATCATTATATCCGTCACCGCAACAGATCATCTGTTCAGTGGTCAGTCCGATACTCGTTAATAACTTAAGCAGGGAATGCGCCTTGTCGATTCCGGCTGGCATAACTTCTACGAAGAAAGGGTCGGAACAGTAGACCGAAAGATAAGAATGAAACTGTTTACTTAGTTCTTTGCGTATCTGATCTAATACAGCCGGATCTCCGGTTACAAGAAATTTATTCGGATCATCCGGAACACAGTCCAGAAAGTTCTCACTTGCGTCAATGACAGGCATCTGATTGATGCGGGATTCGAGTTCTGTATATTGGTTGGATTTAATACCGGATAAGATATGTTCCGGGGTATAAGTCAGGACATCAATCCCCTGGCTGGCGTATTTTCGGACCGTTTTGTAGACTCCCTGAATACAATCAGCAGGAAGAATCTTGTTGTAGATTGCCTGCTTTGTCCGGCAGTCTGTAATGCGGCCACCGTTAAAAGAAAGGATATAACTTCCGTAATCTTCCAGATGAAGCTGTTCGGCCAGCGGCATAACGCCCTGTGTCGGGCGGCCGCTGGCGAGTACAACTTTTTTTCCGGCCTCCTGGATCTCGATCAGAGCTTCCAGGGTCGGCTGTGTAATTTCTTTTTTGGAGTTGGTAAGAGTTCCGTCCAGATCAAGGACGAGAATCTGATAATCCATAAATATGTTCTCCTTAAATCTATAATTCTTCCAGAGCGTGAACAATCTGTGGGAAATTCATTCCGTGAGAAGCTTTTACCAGAACATTGTCTCCATCTTTGATGATGTCAGGTATAGCCTGGATAAAGCTTTCATTATCTGCAAACCAGAGTGCCTCTGTATTCGCACCTTTGGACGCTTCTTCTACCAGAGAGCGTGTCAGATCACCGATTCCACAGACAAGGTCTACATTCTGTTCGGCTGCGTATGTACCGACTTCTGCATGAAGTGCCTCTGCAGTGTCACCGAGTTCTCCCATATTACCAAGAACTGCAACCTTACGTCCGATTGCCATGTTAAGGACATCAATGGAAGCCTTCATGGAGATTGGGTTGGCATTGTAACAGTCATCTAAGATGATCATATGATCGGTCTCGATGATGTGGTTACGTCCAGGGATGGAAGGCAGGGATTCGATGCCGGCCTTGATCTCATCAGCAGTCAGTCCCAGTGTGTATCCGACAGCAGCACCTGCAACAGCATTGCTTACCATGTGGATACCCGGTACAGGAACCAGACAGTCGAAAGAAGAGCCATCCTTTAATGTGATGGTGCAGGAAGTTCCGCGAAGTCCCTGTGGCTCGATATTGTCAGCACGAAATGCACAGTTGTCTCCCCTTCCAAAGAAGACAGGAGTCACACCTTTGACAGGACTCATTTTGGACAGCAGGTCATCGTCACCATTCAGGATAATGGAACCACCGTTCTTCATATCCTGGATCATCTGCGATTTTTCCTGAAGGATTCCCTCTCTTGTCTTGAAGAATTCCAGATGTGCGATACCGATATTGGTGATCACACAGATGTCAGGACTGGCTACAGAAGAGAGACGGCGCATTTCACCGAAATGATTGACACCCATCTCAAGGACCGCAACTTCTGTGTCCTCCGGCATATCGAAGATGGTGATCGGAAGTCCCCATTCGTTATTGAAGTTGCCAAGTGTTTTGTGTACGTGATATTTCTGAGCCAGAACGGATGCGATCATCTCTTTGGTGCTGGTCTTTCCAACACTTCCGGTAATTCCGACAACCTTCATGTCGAAAGAATCACGGTAAAGCTTGGCAATGTCGAGCAGTGCCTGGCCTGTGGATTCTACCAGGATATAAGGGAAATCCGTCTCACCGAGATCTTCGTGTGATACGACACACATGGCACCGGCTTTTACAGTATCCGGGATGAATTTGTGTGCATTGACACGTTCTCCGTCAATGGCAACAAATAAGTAACCAGGCTGCACCTTCCGGCTGTCGATCACGACGCCGGATACTTCCTGGCTGAGGATACTTTCATCACCATGGAAGGTACCTCTGCAGGCCTTGGTTATATTTTCAATTGAAAGATTTTTCATGGATCTTCATCCTCCTTAATAGCGGGCTTTTATAGATTCCTGAATGATAGCCTCGCAAAGTTCACTGTATTCATATCCGGCAGCCTTGGCAGCTTTCGGAAGAAGGCTTGCTGCTGTCATTCCAGGAAGGGCGTTCATTTCCAGACAGTAGAATTCACCGTCTGCATCGGATACGATAAAGTCGGCACGGGAATATACATCCATGCGAAGTGCTTCGAATGCACGTTCTCCGGCACGCTGGATCAATTCTTGCGTCTCTTCATCGAGAGATACAGGAGGACAGATCTCGGAAGCGCCGCCTGCCTGATATTTGTTCGCATAGTCGAAGAGTCCGTCCTTTGGAACGATCTCAACAAGCGGAAGAGCTTTTCCGGCAAGGATACCGCAGGCGAATTCACGGCCCTTGATAAATGGTTCGATGACAACTTCGTCTGTGTTGTCAACATCGAAGGATTTGTGGATTGCATCGTAATATTCTTCTTCTGTGTGGCAGATGTATACACCGATACTAGATCCGTTAGAGCATGGTTTTACAACCAGTGGAAGATAGTAACCAAGCTCGTCCAGAGGGGTATCTTTAGTCTTAGATGTCAGGGAAGTTCCTCTTGGAGTCGGAACACCACTGGTCTTGAAAATCTGTTTTGTAACCAGTTTGTTCATGGACAGTGTACATCCAAGAGAGTTTGGTCCTGTATATTTGATTCCCAGGTTGTCGAATGTTGCCTGGAGTTTTCCGTTTTCACCGATGGAACCGTGAAGTGCCATGAATGTGATATCAGCCATCTGGCAGAGTTCAATGACATTTGGTCCGATCTCGGAAGGTGACTGGTCCGGACGTGACTTGCGCAGTGCATCAAGATCCGGTACAGAAGTAGAGATTCCTTTGGAAATCTCAAGTCCGCCGTCCGGGCGGTCGAATACTTCTTCTAATTTATCAGAATCGCATGGAAGGCCGAAGAACACATCCAGAAGGAATGCCTGATGTCCCATTTCACGGAGAGTTTTACAGATTCCGGCTCCTGAAAGTAAGGATACATCTCTTTCCGGACTGAGTCCGCCTGCTAATACTATAATTTTCATGATTGATAAGTCCTCCTTTAATCTGTCATAGTCATCTGATCAAGTAATGATTGTTTTACAGCGTAGAGTTTCTGGGAAAGATCCACGTAAACTCTGTGCGGGTAGAAGAGACGCTTGGTCTCGTCCCATAACGTATCTTTCTCCTCACGGCAGTATGCTGCGATCTCCTTTAATGTAGGAGATTTGTAGAGGCACTCGCCGTTCTTGAAGATTGGTAAGAGAATTTCACGTACGGTGTAAGTACCACCGGCAAGCTTAGTCTTCTTCCAGGTATCCATAGGATCGAAGAGAAGCAGATCCTGTTTTGGATCAATGACTTCATCGGCAAAGCAGATGAGATCAGCTTTGATCTTTCCGCTTGCTTTTTCGTAGATACGGTAGATTGTCTTATTGCCAGGGTTGGTGATCTTCTCAGTATTTTCAGATATTTTTATCTTAGGAACAAATTCGCCTCCTTCATTCTGGATGGCTGCAAGCTTGTACACACCTCCGAATGAAGGACAGTCCTTGGAAGTGATCAGATTGGTACCGACACCCCAGGAATCAATGGCTGCCCCCTGCATCTTAAGATCGTGGAGAAGGAACTCGTCCAGATCGTTAGAAGCACAGATGGTAGCTTCCGGGAATCCGGCTTCGTCTAACATCTTTCTGGCTTCTTTTGATAAATATGCAAGGTCACCGCTGTCCAGGCGGATTCCGTATTTGATCAGAGGTTTTCCGGCGTCTTTAAATTCCTGGAATACGCGGATGGCATTCGGAACACCGGATTTTAAAGTATCGTAAGTGTCAACTAAGAGTGTACAATTGTCCGGATACATCTCTGCATAAGTTTTGAATGCGGTGTACTCATCCGGGAAACTCATGATCCAGCTGTGCGCGTGGGTTCCCATAACAGGAACGTCGAACATCTGTCCGGCAAGTACATTGGAAGTACCGACACATCCGCCGATCATCGCTGCTCTTGCACCGTATAATCCTGCATCCGGTCCCTGGGCACGGCGAAGGCCGAATTCCATGATACCGTCGCCATTGGCTGCGAATACGATACGGGAAGTCTTGGTTGCGATCAGAGACTGATGATTGATGATATTCAGGATCGCCGTCTCAACAAGCTGTGCTTCCATGATCGGAGCAACCACTTTCAGAAGAGGTTCCTTCGGAAATACGACTGTTCCCTCCGGGATGGCATAGATGTCACCGCTGAAGTGGAAGCCGCTCAGATAATGAAGGAAATCTTCTTTGAAGATTCCAAGACCTCTTAAATAGTCTACATCATCATAAGTAAAATGCAAATTCTTTATATAATCGATTACCTGATCAAGACCTGCACATACAGAATATCCGTTGTTACAAGGGTTCTGGCGGAAAAATACATCGAAGATGACATTTTCGTTCTGCCCTTTTTCATAATATCCTTGCATCATAGTAAGTTCGTACAGATCTGTCAGCAAGGTAAGATTTCGTTTGCTCATTTTCAAACTCCTTTTTTCTGCTGTTTGCAGTACATTTCTTTTTTTAGTTATACCGTTTTATTATAGCACTTAAGGGAATAAATGTAAAAGAAAAAAACCAGGCACTATACAAGTGCCTGATTCTTATGAATGGTTTCACTGATGATATTACTGCAATATTCTCCGATACGCTTTTTCTCGTCTTTATCCAGTTCTTTCGGATAGATCGGTTTGCCATATTCTAAGATGACATGAGTCTTTTTGATGAACGGGAAATGTCCTTCGAAAATATCACAGGTGTTATTAAGACTCATCGGTATGATCGGACAGCCGGTCTTTTCTGCGATCTTAAAGGAACCGTTATGGAACGGAAGTAAGGATAATTCTTCCCCTTTATTCCGGGTGCCTTCCGGGAAGATGCAGATGGAAATACCGTGTTTTACATAATCGATTGCCTGCAGGATGGTCTTCAGCCCTTCTTTTGGATTCTCCCTGTCAAGGAAGAGGCAATAGAGGCGTTTCATCCATGTGCGAAGAAGCGGGATAGAAAGCATCTCCTTTTTGGCAATATAACCGGTCAGATTCTTACATCTGGCGTAAGTGATAACGATGTCAAAGAAGCTTCTGTGATTTCCGATATAAAGAACCGGTCCTTCCGATATATTCTCCTCTCCGATCACGGTAAGTTCGATACCGGCAAGCTTAATGATCATATTAAATGCCCACTGAACCAGCCGCAGACTGGAATAATCCATAGTTTTTTTGCTGACTTTGCCGATCAGCCATTCAATTCCAAGAACCGGAATACCGATGATCAGAAATAGAACTACGAATAAGGCGACAAAAATAAGTCTTATCATAATTAATCTCCTTTATTTTCATTTTGCTACCAAAGTATGCAAGAGAAACTGCCAGTTGTCAAAGATTCTGTAATGGCTGCCAGGTTCTCTGTGTATTTTCTATGATAGCATAAATCCGGCATTTTTTACACCCATAGTGTGTAAGATAGTAAAGAGAAAATAGAAGTGTCAGAAAGAAGGGCAGCATGAAAAAAAGAAGATGGACCGCGGCAGCCGTCGCAGTGATGTTGCTGTTTACCGGCTGTAGTTTTGGCACGTTAAAAGAACAGAAAACAGGAGAGATAGAATATGAGATCGTAAAGAAAGAAGAAATCCCCGAAAAATTAAAAGAAGAGATTGCAGAAGCCGAAAAGTCGGAGATGTGGATCAGTTATGCAGATACGGGGAATGAAGGCAGATACCTTTATATAGTAAAAGGATACGGACGGCAGGAAACGACAGGATACAGCATCGAAGTGAATGAGTGTTATGAGACGGAACATACAGTGGTCGTACGTACAACACTTCTCGGGCCACAGAAGAAAGAAAAGACGCATAAGAAAAAGACATATCCATATATTGTCATAAAGATACCATATACGGATAAACAGATCATATATGAATAAGAGGAGGCAGGAAGTGTCAATGGAGTATTTAAAAAAGGAGATCCGTACTTTTCAGAACGGAAAGACGGTAAATGACCAGTTCTATATTGATGATGATTATAATGTTCCGGATGCAAAGAAGGATGTAGGCAGGATTATAATAAGTGACGGGACATTACAGGTGGAAGAGATGAAACAGGTAGAAAATTATCTGAAAGTGACAGGCAAACTGGAATTCAGAGTTTTGTATACTGCAGATGAAACGATACCGGAGCCTGCAAGCCTGGAAGGAAGGATTCCATTTGAAGAAATGATCTATCTTGAGCAGGAGCCGGATGGAAATCTGGTACTAAAGACAGCAGATGTTGATCTTACGGTAACGGTAATCCATTCAAGAAAACTGAATATCAAGACACTTGCAGAGATTACGATCGGAATGGAAAAATGTGTGGGAGAAGAGCTAACAACAGATATAGAAGGAGAAAATCCTGTATTTAAAAAGACAAAAGAAGAAGAACTTCTGAAGGTATTTGCAACAGGAAAGGATACGTACCGGATTAAAGAAGAGGTGTCTCTTAGCGGGACAAAAGAGAATATCGGTACGATTCTTTGGACGGATGTGACAGGCGGAAAAGCAGATACACAGATTGGAACGGATGAACTCCTGATACAAGGAGAACTGAATATATTCTGTCTTTATGAAAGTGTGGAAGAAAAGACAGACTGGATAAACAGGACGGTTCCATATGAGGGAAGGATAGAATGTATGGGGACTGTGCCGGGAATGTATCATCAGGCCAGTCTGAATCTTACAGATGTGAATGTTGAAGCCCGCATGGATGAAAACGGGGAAATGCGTATTCTTGGTATAGAGGCGACACTGGAAGTACGTCTTGTTGTATATGAAGAAGAAAAAATCCAGATTCTTGAAGATATGTATATGCTGGATCATGTCTGCGTTCCGGATATAAAAGAAAAGAAGTGCTTCCGCTTAAAGCTTCAGAACCATTCAAAATGCAGGATCGCCGAAGAACTGACACTTCCGGAACTAAAAGACAATATTCTTCAGATCTGTTACTGTAAAGGAAAGATACAGCCGGAATCTACGAAAGCAGAAGAAGATGGAATCCATATCGAAGGTGTTCTTCATCTGATGTTTTTGTATGTCAGGGAAGATGATCAGATGCCGTTTGGTGTATGGCAGGGAATGGTGCCGTTTACATATCTTTTAGAGAATGGGGGCGGAGAACCTGAAGCAGAAGAACTGGACTGGACAGTTGAGCAGCTTTCCGTAGGACTTATGGGAAACGGAGAGGTGGAAGTAAAGGCTGTGCTGGCATTCAACTGCTTCCAGAAAGAGCCTGTTATGGTGCAAAATATTGAATCCGCAAAGTTCACCCCGATGAGTACCGAGGAGCTGGAAAACAGACCCGGCATTGTGGGATATTTTGTGAAAAACGGGGATACATTATGGAATCTGGCGAAAAAATATAATACGACTGTGGAAAATATAAAAGAAGTGAATCATATGGAAAAAGAAGATGTAAATAAAGGCGATAAAATATTGATTTTTAAGCAAAATTTGAGTATACTATAAGCACATTGTATACAAAATGTAAGGAGACAAATAGAATGGATAAAATGGAATTGAAGGCACTTGGAAAGATCAATCTGGGTCTGGATGTTCTGGGACGGAGAGAGAACGGATATCACGATGTACGTATGGTGATGCAGACAGTGTACCTGTACGACCAGATCCGGATAGAAAAGACGAAAAAGCCGGGAATAGAGTTGTCGACGAATCTTTTTTATCTGCCGGTGAATGAGAATAACCTGGCATATCAGGCAGCAGACCTTCTGATGAAAGAGTTCGACGTAAAAGAGGGTGTAAAGATCACCCTTGATAAACACATACCGGTGGCAGCAGGAATGGCAGGAGGAAGCTCGAATGCAGCGGCAGTTCTGTTCGGGATTAACCGTATGTTTTCACTTGGTCTTTCACAGAAAGAACTGATGGAAAGAGGAGTGACATTGGGAGCGGATGTTCCGTACTGCGTTATGCGGGGAACTGTTCTTGCGGAAGGAATCGGAGAGATACTGACACCACTTCCGGCCTGCCCGAAATGTCATGTGCTGATTGCAAAACCGCCGATCAGTGTATCGACGAAGCTGGTCTATGAAAAACTGGATTCGCATGAGATAGAGGATCATCCGGATATTGATGGTATTATAGACGGACTGAAGGCTCATGATATCGAAAAAGTTGCTTCGAGCATGGGAAATGTACTGGAAAAGGTAACGATCGAAGAATATCCGGTTATTGAACAGATCAAGAATGTAATGAAAGAACAGGGAGCTCTGAATGCTATGATGAGTGGCAGTGGGCCGACCGTTTTTGGAATTTATGACAGCAAAGAGAAAGCAAGAAAAGCAGCAGCAAAGATAAGAGAAAAGCAATTGGCAAAGCAGGTGTATGTGACAGGCATACATAATGCAAGGAGGAAATAAGCATGGAATCGAATTTTAAAGTAAATATGAATGAATATCTGCCACTTAGAGATGTCGTGTTCAATACTTTGAGACAGGCGATCTTGCGAGGAGAGTTAAAACCGGGAGAAAGACTGATGGAGATCCAGCTTGCAAATAAACTCGGAGTAAGCCGTACCCCGATCCGTGAAGCAATCCGCAAACTGGAACTGGAAGGCCTGGTACTGATGATTCCAAGAAAAGGAGCTGAGGTAGCAGAGATCACAGAAAAGAATATGCGGGACGTTCTGGAAGTAAGAAAAGCATTGGAAGAACTGGCTGTGCAGCTTGCATGTGATAAGATCACGAAAGAAGAGATCGAAGAGATGAAGAAAGCTGCGGAAGATTTTAAGAAGATCTTAAAGAGTAAAGATATTACAGAGATCGCTGAAGCAGATGTACGTTTCCATGACATTATCTATATGGCAACAGACAATCAGAAACTGATCCAGCTTCTGAATAATTTAAGAGAACAGATGTATCGTTATCGTGTGGAATATCTGAAACGTGAAGAAGCACATCCACAGCTGATCGCAGAGCATGCCGCAATCATAGAATACATCAGTAAAGGTGAGAAGAAGGCGGCAACAGATATTATGTGTAAACATATTGATAACCAGGTGACCACTGTGATCGATGTGATCCGCACAAAACAGAATTAAAAGACTGTAAAAGTGTATAGATAAGATAAGCTGTGTCAAGACTTCCTGTATCAGAAAAATGCAGTATACAGGAAGGAGATACATAGATGAAACGAGAAACGATCTGCCTGATCATAGCCTGTCTGATATCGTTCATACTGACAGCGGGCATTATGAACTGGCGTATGGAAATTGTACATGCAGAACTTAGCGATACACAGCAGTCACTGGCCAAAGAAGTCTTCCGTTTTCATGTGATCGCAGAAAGTGACAGTGCAAATGATCAGAGAATCAAACTGAAAGTGCGGGATGCGGTTCTAAAGTATATGAAAGCACATATGACCAGAGCTGAAAGAAGGGATGCAAAGGCGACAAAAGTATGGACCCTGACCCACAAAAAAGAACTGACGGATACAGCAGATAAAATATTGAAAAAAGAGAAAGTATCATACCGGGCGAAAGCGGAGGTGACCACCTGCTATTTTCCGGACAAACGGTATGGAGATATCATTTTTCCTGAGGGAAATTACGAAGCACTGAGAATTGTACTTGGGAAGGGAAATGGACATAACTGGTGGTGTGTACTTTATCCAAATCTGTGTTTTACTAATGCAACCTGTGCAGTGGTAGATGAAGATGGAAAGAAAGAACTGAAAGAAGCATTAAGTGCAGAAGAATATGAAATGGTAACGGCCACTTCAGAATTTAAGATAAAGTGGTTTTTCTTCGGAAAAGATCATGCAAAGGAGTCAGACTAAAATGAGAGACAATCAATATACGATAGATGGAAGAATACGATTCAGTGAAGTGGATCATACCAGAAGAATTACCCTGCCGGGAATCGTAAATTATTTTCAGGACTGCAGTACATTCCAGTCAGAAGATCTGGGACTTGGAATCGAACACTGCAGCGAAAAAAAGCGGGCATGGATCCTGTCATCTTGGCAGGTAGTGGTAGAACGTTATCCGAAGATCGGTGAAAAGATACAGACAAGTACATGGGCGACGGACTTTAACGGTTTGTTTGGAGAACGTAATTTCTGTATGACAGACAGTGAAGGAAAAGATGTAGCATATGCAAATTCGCTGTGGGTATATATGGACATGGAAAAGGGACGTCCGTCAAGACCGGAAGAATCGGAGATTGCACCATACGGGGTAGGAGATCCGTATGAGATGGAATATGAATCAAGAAAAATCGCACTTCCGAAAGAGGCGAAAGAACTGGAAAGTTTTCCGGTACGCAGATATCATATTGATACGAATGAGCATGTCAACAACTGCCAATATGTACAGATGGCACTGGAATCATTGCCAAAAGATAAAGAAGTGCACCAGATGCGTGTGGAATATAAGAAATCAGCGGTATATGGTGATGTGATCTATCCAAGGATTGCCATAGAAGAGGACAGAACGGTTATAGAGCTTTGCAATGAAAAGGCCAGACCGTATGCAGTGATCGAATTTAAGTTTGCATAGACATTCTTATATAGATGCTGATACAATAAGAAAACATATACACTTTGGAAAAAGAGAAAAGGAAACAGAGAGGAAAAATATGGGATTAACAGATTATTTAGGAAAGAAAAGAAGATTGATGATCGTTAAAGAAGTAGAGTTCGGGGTATATCTTGGTAATAAAGATGACAAAGTCCTGCTTCCGAAAAAACAGGTACCAAAAGATGTAGAAGTTGGAGATCCTGTAGAAGTATTTTTGTATAAAGATTCGTCTGACCGTCTGATCGCAACAACGCAGGAGCCAAAGATCACGTTAGATGAACTGGCAGTATTGAAAGTTGCAGATACCGGAAGAATCGGGGCGTTCCTTGATTGGGGACTGGAAAAAGACCTTCTGCTTCCGTTCAAAGAACAGACTGCAAAAGTAAAAAAAGGTGATGAAGTGCTTGTCGCACTGTATGTGGACAAGTCCGGAAGACTTTGTGCGACAATGAAAGTATACGAAAAGCTTCGTACAGATTCTCCATATAAAAAGGATGATCATGTAGAAGGAATCATTTACGAGACGAGTGATAACTTCGGAGTGTTCGTGGCAGTAGATGACTGCTACAGTGCACTGATCCCGAAGAGAGAAGCATTTGGCAGGTTAAGAGTCGGAGACCGTGTATCCGCCAGAGTCCTGAAAGTAAGAGAAGACGGAAAGCTTGACTTAAGTGTCAGAGAGAAAGCATTTCTTCAGATGGATGCCGATGCGGCGATGATCATGAAACGTATGGAAGAATACGGTGGAAAGCTTCCATTTAACGATAAAGCAGATCCGGAAGTAATCAAACAGGAATTCGGATTAAGTAAAAATGCATTCAAACGTGCCGTTGGAAGACTTCTTAAAGAAGAACATATAAAAATTTCTGAAAAGAATATTGAAATGAAAAAGAAATAAGGTATAATAAAAGTGATAAGAATAAGATGATTAAAAAGGAGAATGAGAAATGAAAGTACAGAACATTACAGATATCGAAGGATTTTTCAAAGTAGTTGATTCTTGTGAAGGAAAAGTTGAACTTGTAACAGGCGAAGGTGACAGACTGAACTTAAAGTCAAAATTATCTCAGTATGTATCTATGGCAAACATTTTCTCTAACGGAGAGATTCCGGAACTGGAAATCGTTGCTCATGAGCCAGAGGATATCGATAAACTTGTAAAATTCATGCTTCTTGGAAGTGGAAAAGAAGATTAAGACGAACAGTGATGTTTGAAAGGGTGTTCCCTGAGGGGGCACCTTTTTTTATCATTGTGGATAGAATCAGGAAAGGAGAAAGCTATGAGCTTTGCACATCTCCACGTCCATACAGAGTACAGCCTGTTGGATGGCTCAAATAAAATCAAAGAGTGTGTAGCCAGGGTAAAAGAACTCGGGATGAACAGCGTGGCGATCACGGATCATGGTGTCATGTATGGTGTGATCGATTTTTACCGTGCGGCAAGAGCAGCAGGGATTAAGCCGATCCTCGGATGCGAAGTCTATGTTGCACCGGGATCGAGATTCGATAAAGAAGCTGTAGGAAGCGGGGATGACCGTTATTATCATCTGGTGCTTCTGGCGGAAAATGATCTAGGATACCATAATCTGATGAAGATCGTGTCCAGAGGATTTACGGAAGGCTATTATTATAAACCAAGAGTAGACCTGGAAGTGCTGCAGGAATTCCATGAAGGAATCATTGCGCTCAGTGCGTGTCTGGCCGGTGAGGTACAGAAGAATATCCTGCGCGGCATGTATGAAGAAGGAAAGGCAGCAGCACTAAGGTATCAGGACATTTTCGGAAAAGGAAATTTCTTCCTGGAATTACAGGATCACGGAATGCAGGAACAGCAGATCGTGAACCAGTCACTGCTCCGTATGTCACAGGAGACAGGGATCGAACTGGTTGCGACGAATGACGTGCATTATACTTACGCAGAAGACGTAAAACCGCATGACATTCTGTTATGCATCCAGACGGGTAAAAAGCTGGCAGATGAAGATCGTATGCGCTACGAAGGCGGCCAGTATTATATTAAGTCCGAAGAAGAGATGAAGCAGTTATTTCCATATGCACTGCAGGCGTTGGAGAACACGCAGAAGATTGCAGACCGCTGTAATGTAGAGATTGAATTCGGTGTCACCAAACTGCCGAAATATGATGTGCCGGAAGGATATACTTCCTGGGAATATCTGAATAAACTTTGTTTTGACGGATTGAAAGAACGGTATCCGGACGGGGATGATTCGTTGAAAGAACGTCTGGAATACGAATTGTCGGTCATCAAATCCATGGGATATGTAGATTACTTCCTGATCGTGTGGGATTTCATTAATTATGCAAGAACACAGGGGATCAAGGTCGGACCGGGGCGAGGTTCGGCGGCCGGAAGTATCGTATCGTACTGTCTGGGAATTACAAGTATCGACCCGATCAAATATCAGCTTCTGTTCGAACGTTTCCTGAATCCGGAACGTGTATCCATGCCCGATATCGACGTGGACTTCTGCTTTGAGAGACGCCAGGAAGTCATTGATTATGTAGGAAGAAAATACGGCGCAGACCGGGTAGTACAGATCGTAACTTTCGGTACGATGGCAGCACGTGGAGTCATCCGTGACGTAGGACGTGTCATGGACCTTCCGTATGCATTTGTAGACAGCATTGCAAAGATGGTGCCGACAGAGCTGAATATTACGCTTGATAAGGCACTGAAGATGAATCCGGAATTCAAGAAACTGTATCAGGAAGATGAACAGGTTAAGGAACTGATCGATATGTCGAGAAGACTGGAAGGTCTTCCGAGACATACATCCATGCATGCAGCGGGAGTTGTGATCGGTCAGCGTGCGATTGAAGAATTCGTGCCATTGTCTCTTGGATCGGACGGCTCAGTGACGACACAGTTTACGATGACAACACTGGAAGAACTGGGGCTTCTGAAAATGGATTTCCTGGGTCTGCGTACCCTGACTGTTATACAGGATGCAGAGCGTCTGGCAAGCATCAGCAGCGGTAAGACAATAGACATTAATAAAATCGATTATGATGATAAAGCAGTTCTGGCGTCTATCGGAACAGGAAAGACCGATGGCGTATTCCAGCTTGAAAGTGCCGGAATGAAGAACTTCATGAAGGAACTGAAACCGCAGAATCTGGAGGATATCATTGCCGGTATCTCCTTATACCGTCCGGGACCGATGGATTTCATCCCGCAGTACATCAAGGGAAAGAATAATCCGGATAGCATCACTTATGACTGCCCGCAGTTAGAGCCGATCCTGGCACCGACTTATGGATGTATCGTATATCAGGAACAGGTTATGCAGATCGTGCGTGATCTGGCTGGATATACGCTTGGACGAAGCGATCTTCTGCGAAGAGCGATGTCGAAGAAAAAGGGCGATGTCATGCAGAAAGAGCGCCAGAATTTCGTATATGGTAATCCGGACGAAGGCGTGCCGGGCTGTATCGCCAACGGAATCGACGAGAAGACGGCGAATAAGATTTATGATGAAATGATCGATTTTGCCAAATATGCATTTAACAAATCACATGCGGCAGCCTATGCGGTGGTATCATATCAGACTGCCTGGTTAAAATATTACTATCCGGTGGAATTCATGGCAGCACTTATGACTTCCGTGATCGACAATCCGGGAAAAGTATCAGAGTACATTTACAGTTGCAGACAGATGGGAATTAAGATTCTTCCACCGGATATTAATAAAGGAGAAGGAAGCTTCTCTGTTGACGGCGGCAATATCCGTTATGGTCTGGCGGCGATCAAGAGTATCGGAAAGCCAGTGATCGAGTCGATCATCCAGGAACGAAAAAATGGAGGAGAATTCAGCAACCTGAAAGACTTTATCGAACGTCTGTCAGGAAAAGAAGTCAATAAGCGCACGATCGAAAGCTTTATCAAATCCGGAGCATTTGACAGTCTGGGTGGTACAAGAAAGCAGTTTATGGTAGTTTATGTACAGATCCTGGATCAGGTGAACCGTGAGCGGAAATACTCCATGACCGGACAGCTTTCATTATTTGACATCGTAAGTGATGACCAGAAATCGGAATTCGACATTCCACTTCCGGATGTAGGAGAGTACGAGAAAGAGACAAAGCTTGCATTTGAAAAAGAAGTGCTGGGTGTGTACTTAAGCGGTCATCCGCTGGAGGATTATGAGGAAAAATGGAAGAAGAACATTTCCAGAACGACATTAGATTTCCAGATAGATGATGAGACGGGAAGGACAAAGGTACATGACGGTGCAAAAGAGATCGTCGGCGGCATGATCACCAATAAGACGATCAAATATACCAAGACCAATAAAGTTATGGCATTTATTACACTGGAAGATCTGGTGGGATCAGTCGAAGTTGTGATCTTTCCGAGAGATTTTGAAAAAAATCAGATGTATCTGAATGAAGAAGCCAAAGTGTTTATAAAGGGAAGGGTATCCGAAGAAGATGATGCACCAAGTAAACTGATCTGTGAGCAGGTGATCCCGTTTGAACAGACGAAGAAGGAACTATGGCTTCAATATCCGGATAAAGCGACTTATCTTCAGCAGGAAGGAATGCTTCAGGACATTCTGAAAGTATCTGAAGGAATGGATGAAGTTATCATCTATTGCAGGAAGGAAAAAGCGGTAAAACGCCTGGCAAAGGGCTGGAATGTGACCGCAGATGAGGTATTGTTGAGCAGATTGACGAATTATCTGGGTGAAAGTTGTGTAAAAGTTATAGAAAAACCCATTGAAAGCGTGCACTAATTCATGTACAATATCATCGGAGAGAAATGATAATGGTTAGAAGATAATTGGAACAAACTAATACAATGGAGGAATGAATCATGGCAGACAAAAAAGTAATTCGTACAATAGGTGTATTGACAAGTGGTGGAGATGCCCCTGGAATGAACGCAGCAATCCGTGCCGTTGTTCGTACAGCACTTGGTAAAGGACTGAAGGTAAGAGGCATCAGAAGAGGATATCAGGGACTTTTAAACGAGGAAATTATCGATCTGTCAGCCAGAGACGTATCCGATACAATTGAGCGCGGAGGTACAATTCTTCAGACAGCCCGTTGTGCAGAGATGCGTACAGAGGAAGGTCAGCAGAAAGCAGCAGCTATCTGCAAAAAATATGGTATTGATGGTCTGGTAGTCATCGGTGGTGACGGATCATTTGCCGGAGCTCAGAAACTTGCTAACTTCGGAATCAATACAATCGGACTTCCGGGAACGATCGATCTGGATATTGCCTGTACGGAATATACAATCGGATTCGATACAGCCGTTAATACAGCTATGCAGGCTATTGACAAAGTACGTGATACATCAACTTCTCATGAGAGATGCTCTATCATCGAGGTTATGGGTAGAGATGCAGGATACCTTGCACTGTGGTGCGGTATTGCTAACGGAGCTGAGAAGATCCTGATGCCTGAAGAGCATGATTATGACGAAGATAAGATCATTGCTGATATTCAGGAATCAAGAAAACGTGGAAAGAAGAACTACATCATCATCAATGCAGAGGGTGTTGGAGATTCTATAAACATGGCTAAGAGAATTGAAGAAGCAACCGGTATGGAGACAAGAGCAACGATTCTCGGACACATGCAGCGTGGTGGAAGCCCGACATGTAAAGACAGAGTATACGCTTCTATCATGGGAGCAAAAGCCGTAGATCTTCTGCTTGAAGGAAAGACAAACCGTGTTGTAGGTTACAAACATGGTGAGTATGTAGACTTCGATATTGATGAAGCACTTGGAATGACAAAAGGAATTCCTGCTTACCAGTATGAGATTGCAAAAGAGCTGGCTCTGTAATTAAAACCGGAATAAAGAATAAAAAGTTATCTGTTTTATGGCAGGTAACTTTTTTTATAGCAAAGTATACAAGGGAGGTTTCGACATAAAATCTCTTGAAAATGCACGTCCAAGACGGTACAATAGTAAAATATGGTGGAGTATTCATAAAAGGAGATTTAATATCGTGGAAAATAAAAACAGGAACACTGCAGCAATCGGTGTGTTTGATTCAGGTGTGGGCGGCTTAACCGTCACAAGAGAGATTATGCGTCAGCTGCCGAATGAAAATGTAGTATATTTTGGGGATACAGCAAGAGTTCCATACGGAAGTAAGTCAAAGAATAACATTATCCGTTTTTCCAGACAGATCATCCGTTTTTTAAAGACAAAGAATGTAAAGGCGATCGTGATCGCATGTAATACGGCCAGTGCGCTGGCGCTTGAAACAGTGCAGCAAGAGTTCGACATTCCGATCATCGGAGTGATCGTACCGGGAGCAAGAGCTGCCGTAAGAGAGACCAGGAATTGTCAGATTGGTGTACTTGGTACAGAAGCAACGATCAAGAGCGAGACCTATACTAAAGAAATCCGGAAACTTATGCCGGAGGCAGAAGTCATCGGAAAGCCATGTCCGTTATTCGTACCGTTGGTAGAAGAGGGATTTGCAAAGCATAAAATCACAGAAGAAGTGATCGATATCTATCTGTCAGATATGAGAAAGTCAGAGATCGATACACTGATCCTGGGATGTACCCACTATCCGCTTCTCAGATCAAGGATCATGGCATATTTTGGAGAAAAAGTACATATTGTAAATCCGGCGTACGAGACGGCGATGGATCTGAAGAAGATACTGGAAGAGCAGAAAATTGCTAATACATCGGGAGAACCGGCAGCATATGATTTTTATGTCAGTGATGCGGCAGAGAAGTTTAAGAAATTCGCCAATTCAATCCTGCCGTACGATGTAGATAAGACACAGGCAATTGATATTGAAGATTATTAGGAGAATATATGACAAAAGACGTATTATTAAGTATATCCGGTCTGCATCAGGATGTGACCGGGATTGAAGCACAGGGCGATGAGCCGGGAAGTGAACCAATCGAGGTAATCGTACCTGCGAGCTATTATGAGAAAAATGGAAAGCACTATGTGATCTATGATGAACTGGTGGAAGGAATCCCGGGAACCATCAAGAATAAAGTAAGGATCCTGGATGACCAGAAGGTCGAGATCATCAAGAGCGGAATTACGAATACCCATATGGTATTCGAGAAAGATAAGATCAATATGACACAGTATGAGACACCATACGGTGAGATGATGATTGGAGTCTTTACCAAGGATATCCAGTTCGAAGAACAGGATGAAAAGATCACGGTGCATGTGAATTATGCACTGGACATCAATGGAGATCCTGTTGCCGATTGCAATATAGACATAAAAATAACAGCACTGGAACGATAAGTTCCAATGCTGTTTTTAAGTACTCTTTACTCTTATTTGTTTCTTAATCTTGCGAAAAATCCCTTTTTCTTCTCCGGTACATCCAGAGGACCTCTTACACCTTTAACGGCTGTGATGTAAATACCACTGATCGTAGCTTTGACTTCCTTCTTAACAGGAATCAAGGGATAAACCTGCGCATCACACATAAGTGTCATGATCTTCGGTCCGACTTTGGCTTTTACAACCGGTACTTTTGAACGGCGAAGATACTTTGGTGTATTCTCGAGTACGATATCCGGCAAGCCGGCATCTTTTAATTTCATACGACCTTTATCGATAACCAAGATGGAAACAGTCTGTGCAACTGCATCAAGCTGTGCCTGCTGATCTGCCTGTTTCTTTTCTGCTTTTTTACCAACAAAATATAATGCAACACATGCAACGATCAAAATCACAAGGATTACCAATAATACAATTGTAAATGTCTTCACAATGAACCTCCTATATTCTATATTCCATAACAAGTATTCTAACATTGTTTCGGTAGGAGTGCAAGAAGTATACAGGAAAAGTAGGTGATTTCAAAACGAAAATTTTGATAAAAGAGTGAAATATATGTGAAAATGCTATGAAAGTTTTTCAAAATGTGATATAACAGAGTGGTATGCGTTAGCGTATACTTCGGAAAGCAGATGGGATAAAGTTCCCACCTTAGAATGAATGATAAAATGAGGTGCGATATGAAAAAGAAAGTGGCAATGTTATTAACAGGTGTTATGGCAGTCTCTCTTTTGATGACTGGTTGTCAGTCGACGAAAGGCCTTGAAAATGACAACATTAAGATTTCAGTCTACAAAGGTGTTGAAGTAGATAAAGTTGACAAACCGAGCGAAGTAACGGATGATGATGTGAATACACAGATTCAGTCAGTACTGGATGAAAATGCAACAACAAAAGAAGTGACAGACCGTGCAGTAAAAAAAGGCGATACAGCAACGATTGATTTCGTTGGAAAGATGAATGGCGAAGCATTTGACGGTGGATCTTCTACAGATTATCCACTGGAGATCGGTTCTAATTCTTTCATCGAAGGATTTGAAGACAGTATTATCGGACACAAGATCGGTGATACATTTGACTGGAACGGAAAGTTCCCGGAGAATTATGGAAGTTCTGATCTTGCAGGCAAAGATGTAACATTTACAATTACTGTAAAATCCATTTCCAAAAAGAATACACCAAAGCTTACAGACAAACTGGTAAAGAAAGTATCTAAGAAATCAAAGACAGTAAAAGAGTACAAAGAAGAAGTGAAGAAGTCTCTCGAGGAGGATAACGAAAAGACATACAATGATTCTTTACAGCAGGCAGCATGGCAGAAGGTTCTTGATAATACAAAAGTTAAGAAATATCCGGAGAAAGATGTAAAGAAGATTGAGGATTCTCTGATCTCTCAGTACAAGTCTGTTGCAAAAGCTTATAACATGTCATATGATGATCTGATCAAGCAGCAGATGGGAACAACTGTTGAAAAGTTCGAAAAACAGGTAACAAAGGCTGCAAAATCCAGCGTAAAACAGACACTGGTAACAAAGGCAATTGCAGATAAAGAGAACATTAAGTTAGATGATGCAACTTATAAGACAGAGCTTAAGAAGATTGCAAAAGAGTATGGATACGACAGTGTAAAAGCTTTAAAGAAAGCTGCATCAAAGTCAGATCTGAAAGAGATTGCGCTGAATGATCTTGTAAAAGAATGGCTGGCTAATCAGTGCATTCAGGTTGAGTCAAGCTCAAGCAGCTCATCAAGCTCAAGCAGTTCGTCAAGTTCAAGCAGTTCATCAAGCTCAGGTAACTAAGGTGGATAGAAACAGAATAGAGTAAGAATAAAAATAAAAATGCTCCGGGAATTTTGTCAGGTGACAGATTTCCGGAGCATTTTTGTATACCAAAGTATGCAAGAAAAGCTGCCACCTACAGGAACTGCCACTGGCAGTTCCTTACGGATGGTTTGGCAAGTGGCAGGTTCTCTGTATTGTTAAGTGTGAGGAAATATTTCTTTCCACTCTCCGGGACAAAGCGCTTTGTCAAGTACAATGTCTCCGATGGAAATACGTTTTAATTCGATCACACAGCAGTGAACAGACTTCATCATGCGCCGGATCTGGCGTTTCTTCCCTTCGGAAATGGTAATTATCCCATAGGTGATGGGGTGATCCGGACGGTTTTTGTGGATATCTTTCTGGATTTCTTCCGGCAGTGTGGAAAGAATATCGGACATTACTGCATGTCCGGTTACGGTAATTTTTGCCGGGGCAGTCAGGGTATCGGCGCCCTTCAGAATGACACCTGTTTCCAGCTTATGTACCAGTTCCGGTGTCAGATCACCGAGAAGGGTGAATTCATAAGTTTTCTCTTTGTGATAGGAAGGATGAGTGAGCTTCTGGTTGAAGATACCGTCATCTGTGATCAGAAGAAGTCCGGTCGTCTCACGGTCAAGGCGTCCGACCGGAGAAAGCCTGTCATTATGTAATTCCTTAAAATAGTCCATAACCGTCGGATAGCGGTCGTCGCGTCTGGCAGTGACACAGCCGAAAGGTTTGTGGAACATGTAGTAGTGAGGCATTGTTGTGACTCCTTTATTGGTTCTTTTCAGAGTTGTTCCGGGGAAAATCTCTGTGTAAAGCATACCACAGAAAAAGGAATAAATGATTGCTTATTGACAAAATTTATTAATTATGATATTTTCTTTTAGATGATAAATGACCGATGGGGGAGTAACAGGCGTATAACGCAACAAGTCAACATACTGATCGATGGATCTGGCTTGTTTTAATTTGTGAGACTCATGTGTAGCTGTAATATCTATGCGTGGACTCTCTCTATCCTATAAAGAAAGTATAGACCAGGTATGGCAGGCAGCTGCTGTATCTGGTTTTTTTGTTGTCATGCGTTTGAACTTAATTTTGGAGGAAATGATAATGGAGTGGAATTTTTTATTCTTTATGAACAGTGTCTTACTTGGAGTGGGACTGGCAATGGATGCATTTTCGGTCTCGCTGGCAAATGGAATGAATGAAAAAAATATGAAGAAATCAAGAATGGCTTATATTGCGGGAGTATATGCATTCTTTCAGTTCCTGATGCCTATGATAGGATGGATATGTGTGCATACGATCGTACAGGTCTTTGGACAGTTTCAGAAGTTCATTCCGTGGATCGCATTGATTTTGCTTTTGTATATCGGAGGAAGCATGATCAAAGAATCTGTGCAGAGTGAAGAGGAAAAGAAAGAAGTGAAAAGATTAAGTTTTGCCGTGCTTATGATGCAGGGGATTGCAACATCGATTGATGCGTTGTCGGTAGGATTTACCACTGCCGGGTATGGTTTGGTTATGGCTGTAGTCTGTTCACTGATCGTGGCAGTGGTAACGTTTGTGATATGTGAGACAGGGTTGTGCCTCGGTAAGACTCTGGGAACAAAGCTGTCAGGAAAGGCAGATGTTCTGGGAGGTGTAATCTTGATAGGAATCGGAATTGTGTCATGGGGACGGGGAATGTGACTTTTTTTCTGTCTTCGGTGGCAGGCTGCGTAAATACGCTGTGTAAAATAATTTTGACACGAAAATTGATGCGAAAAATGGTCATGTAAAGGAAGTTTGATAGACATTGGACACGCAATGTGGAAAGATGTTCCCGAAAGGAGAAACGCAGATATGGAAATTGGGAAAAAATTAAAAGACGCTCGTATGAAATCCGGATTTACCCAGGAAACAGTTGCAGAAAAGGTCAATGTGTCCAGACAGACCATTTCAAACTGGGAAAATGAAAAATCCTATCCGGATATTATAAGCGTCATTGAGTTGAGCAGCCTTTATTCCATAAGTCTTGATGATTTATTGAAAGGGGACGAAAGAATGATGGAACATCTGGAAGAAAGCACAAATGTAGTCAAAAGCAATCAAAAATTGATAGGAGCGATCATACTTAATATTATCACGGTTATTCTATTGATTACCTTAAGTATGTTCCTGCCGGATAAGATATATTATCTGATTATGGTATTTTGTCTGGCTATTGTGAGCTCAGCAGTATTGCTTTATCAGATTATCAGACGTATTTAAGGGAGAAATATGATGGACAAAAATATTGTATTGGCTGTGATATTTGGTGCGGCCGCAGTTGTCGGAGCTATGGAAACGGTATATCAGATCTATCGGTTAACGGTGATGGATGCAGCCGCCCGTGGATTAAAACATCCAAAATTATGGGGACTGCTTGCTGCGAACGGGAATAATTCGAGTGGGTTGTTACTATATCTAATAGGTCGAAGGAACTATCCGTTGAATTCCATAGACAACAGACAGTTAGTGGTTATGGAGAAAAGGAAAAAGGCAGCCGGTATCGGGTTAGTGTTTGTGGCTGTCGGAGCGATTGGATTGCTGTTGTGTCTGGGAAGAGTTGGTTTATAAGGCTTATATAAGGGAAACTCCGAAAGTACAAAAGGAAAATGCAGATATACATCAAAATGCCCATGTATAGATTGTAAAAAATTTATTTCTGGAAAAAATATGGTACAAAATGAAAGTGTAATATGCCATTGGGGACGGGGAATGTGACTTTTTTGCAGGTGAGCCCCTACGTTCAAAAGGAAAATGCAGA
>NZ_JAMOYX010000045.1:0-26536 GCF_023669465.1 Dorea sp. MB18-49 | reverse complement strand
TCTTTGATTACTGCGATAGCTAATTACATAGATTACTACAACAACCAACGACTTCAAAGGAAACTGCATGTAATGACACCAATGAAATATCATGAGCAATATACAAAAGCAGCATAAAATATCGCCAGCCATAGCATGGCTGACGATACAAAAATTTATTATTTTTTATTGTCCTCTTGACGGGGAGCATACCAGTCATATCATGATAGCGTGCGGGTTCCTTTGGTTTCACATGCATTATTCTGATGCCGAATGGGATATCAGAAATTTGTTGAATAATTTGACAATCTGACTCCGCTTACGTAAGGTCAGTGGAATACAGTCATCGTTGGTTAATTGAATCTCGGTATCCAGAATGTCCTGAATATAGTTCATGTTTACAAGATAGCTGCGATAACAACGGATAAAAGAATTGTCATTCAGCGTGCTCTCGATATGATTTAACGCCATGTTGGTTTCGTAAGTTTTTCTGGAAGTATGTATCATGCATTTTCTTCCAATGCTTTCAATATAAAAAATCTCAGAAACCGGGATGTGATATAAAAGCCGGTTGGAATATACATTGAGTGTATGGGTTGAAGGGAATATCGGAAGCAAAAGTCTGGTAAAGACTTTCTCAAAATCTTCTTCTCTGATTGGCTTCAGAATGTATCCTTCAACTCCAAGATTATAGCTTGCCAGGCAATGTTCAGTGCTTTTGGTCGTGAAGATAATTATTGGAGGGTTTGGACCATCTTTCAATTGTCTGGCAGCCTCTATACCATCTGTCCCCGGCATTAAAATTCCCAAAAAAATGAGGGAATATTCTTTCGGGGATGCTAACAACTCGTCTGTTGAAGTAAAGGTATCTACTTCTAATAATGCATGATTGAGCATATGATTCTTAATATTGGCGTCCAAGAACTCACTAATACGTGTTATGTCGGTATCATATCTATCGCAAATTGCAATATTCATATATAGCCCCCTTCCCGAACAGATAAAACGTATTTTTATATAAATATAAATGGAATATGCTCTATGTAATTATAATATAACATAGATTAAGAGTGAAAAGATAGAAAAATGATACAAATGGACAGTAAATGGAATATATTAACAGAAAAATATAAGAATTTGGAGCAATCAAACAGAAAAATATAAAATTAATGCGAAGATTTGTCGAAAAACGTAGAAAAATTAAAGCAATATTTTGATGTTGCAGGAAGAAAACCGCGATGGTATGATAAAAAAGAAATTGAGTACTATTTAATGTATACATAAAAAACAATGCGAAGGATGTGCTGAGAATTGTACCATAATTTGCGAAAAAACGGGACGGACGGAGTGCGGATAGAGAGAAGCAGGATGAGGAATATGAAAGTTGTAGATACAAGAGAATATGTTGGTATGCTTAAGGAACTGACGGAAGAGGGAAAGGAAGTCAGCATGCTGGTCTTTGGAAGCAGTATGGCACCGTTTCTGATCCATGCAAGGGATATGATATATTTCAAAAAGCCGGACAGAGAGCTTCAAAAAGGTGATATTGTATTTTTTCGGAGAAAGAGCGGGCAGTTCGTCATGCACCGGATATGGAAGATCAGGCCGGAGGGGTATTATATCGTGGGCGATGCACAGACACAGATAGAAGGACCGGTAAAGAGAGAGCAGATATTTGCTCTGATCACCAAAGTCAGAAGAAAAGAAAAGTGGCTGGAGCCGGGAGATTTCTGGTGGGAATTCTTCGAGCATGTATGGCTGCATATGATTCCGCTCCGCCGGGGGATTATGTGGTGTTATGCGAAGGTGATTAAATGATAAAATATTTTGTATTGTTTTAGGTGCTTTCCTTGCATTTTAAAAAACAGATGGATATAATGGGTTAGTATAAAAGGGAAGGAGTGGTATCATGATTTTAGTAGATAAAAGCATAAAGGAACGCTCCGGAGAAATTTTTTGCGAGGGATATGCGGAAAAATATGTAAATGCAATTTCCTATGACCTTCACATTAAAGGTGTAATTTGCGATGATGCCTTAAAGGATAGTTATACATTACATCCGGGAGAATTTATATTTGTTCAGACAAGGGAAATGATACATATGCCGAAAGATCTTATAGGAAGGATTGGAGAAAAGAATTCCCGTATAAGACAGGGGTTGTCTGTGGCAGGTCCGCATTATTATCCAGGGCATAAAACATATATTTATTTGAGGATTCAGAATATAACATGTGCCAATATAACTATAAGGGAAAATGACAGTATTGCGCAGATAATTTTTGAACAATTAGAGTCAGTTCCGGAAAAAGCATATGATGAACAGGAAGATGCATCATTTAATGATGAATATCAGTATCGCGGACTGGCAAATTACCGGGACGAATATGAGGCTCGAACCGAAGAATTAAAGAAGGCAAATGAATCTCTGGAAGAAAAAGAAAATCATATATATGCTAATATTCTTACATTTATGGGAATCTTTGTTTCGATATTTTCTTTAATTATGGTTAATTTTTCAAAGATTACGAAAGGAACGTTGACCAAGGGATTTATAGTACCGATGAATCTTTCGCTCGGAGTGGTTATTGCACTTTTTATGGGATTGATTTTGATATTTCTTAATAAGGCAAAGAGCAAAGGATTCCTGATAGCATATATTGTAATCTTAATAATATTAATTATAATGCTTTTAGTTGCACTATAAAGATAAGGCAGAGTTTTTTGTGACAGTATTTCATGAAAAACTCTGTTTTTTTAACAAAAGTAAAAAGTGACCCGGTTGCATACAGACGGCGGCAATGCTATGATGGAACAATAAAATCAAGGAGAAAAGTTATATGAAGATTGTAAAGGAATTTATATTAAGGGAGATCGCAGGTGAATGTGTACTGGTGCCGACGGGGGCAACTTCGCAGGAGTTCAATGGAATGATCACGATCAGTGATACGGCTAAATTCATCTGGGAGAATATCGAAAAGGTGGATAGCCTGGAAGAGATGATCCAGATGGTGCTGGATACATATGAGATTGATGAAGAGACTGCAAGAAGGGATACGATCGCTTTTGTCGGTGCGCTTGTGGAGAATGGCTTTATTGAGTGTACGAGGGAAGATGGAACATGGTAGAACAGAATGAGTCAATCACCCGCCTGTACAGGATCGGGCATACGGAGATTGAGATTACGGCTCCGTTATCTATGAAAAGTCCGCGGAATCTGGAAAAATTCCGGACCGGGCAGGCAAAGAGGACGGATGATGAGGTCATCCATTATCAGGTAGAGATGACAGAGAACCTTGATGAGATCAAAGAAGATCTTCTGGGGAAAAAGACGGGAAGAGTGATCTACCGTGATAATCTTACGGTATTTCAGACGTCGGGCGGGGAATGCCGCTTTATTAATTTTCTTGGAATGGACTGGCATTATGCGGTGAGCAGCCAGGAGGGTGCAAATCAATATCATGTCTGGTTTGTTCCCGAAGTGGCAGAGATGCTTGACCAGGATACGGTATACCTGGCGGCCTTCTCGCTGGAAAAGCAGGCTATTAAAGATCATTCGATGATACTGCATTCTGCATATATGTGTTATGAAGATACGGCAGTGCTCTTTTCTGCGCCGTCTGAGACGGGAAAATCCACGCAGGCAGGATTGTGGGAAAAGTACCGTGGGACATGGACGGTGAATGGCGACCGTTCGCTTCTTATCCGTGAAGAAGATGGATGGTACGCGAATGGATGGCCGGTCTGCGGAAGCTCAGAGATCTGTAACAATAAGTCCTATCCGGTCAGAGCAATCGTTATGCTGTCACAGGCGAAGGAGAACCGTATCAGCCGTCTGAAAGGGCTTGAGGCTCTGCGGAAAGTAATGGAACAGATTACGATCAATGCATGGAACAGCGAGTTTCAGATACAGGCAATGGATGAGCTTGAGATTTTACTGAAGGAGGTTCCGGTATATCATCTGGAGTGCGACATATCCGAAGATGCGGTGAGATGTCTGGAAGATGTACTTGCCGGTGGACGAGGAGAGGAATAAATGCAAGAAAATAATGATAAAAATCAAGGAAAGAACGGCCTGTCTTTCGAGTCTCTGGATATTCTGATCGCGAAGTGGAAGGACGGGACATTTTCGGAGATCATTGATGACTGGAAATGGATATTCAGCTACAGTGTCCGGTATAAGTGGGCAATCGTGTTCTATACGATCCTTGGTATCTTCAGTACTTCTATGGGACTTGTCAGTAGTGTGGCGGGGAAATATCTGATCGATATCATTACCGGGTATAAGACGAATAAACTGATGATCCTGATCATTGTTATGGTAGGAAGTTCATTGTTCAGCCTTCTGTTCAGCAGCATTATCAGCCGTATCTCGGCCAAATTAAGTATTTATATCAATAATGATATCCAGGCGGATATATTCGATAAGATTGTGGATGCCGACTGGCTGGAGATCAATAAGTATTCCAACGGGGATGTGTTGAACCGCTTCAACGGAGATATCGGAACGGTCAGCAGTAATGCGATCAGCTGGCTCCCGACGATCGTGATCGCAATCTATAATTTCATAGCGACATTTCTGGTTATTCTTCATTATAATGCGGTGATGGCAATTCTGGCACTGGCAAGCGCACCGTTCATGCTTCTGATGTCGAGGTTCATGATCAAGAAGCAGCGAGAATATAGTCAGAAGACCAGGGAAATGAGCAGTAAGCTGATGACGTTCGAGGTGGAAGCATTCTACAATTTTGATACGATCAAATCATTTGGCATCGCACCGCATTACAGCCGGTTAATGCGCTGGTGGCAGGGCAAATTCAAAGATGTCAGTCTGGAGTACAATATGTTCTCCATCAAGACCAATATCCTGTTGTCGGTTATGGGCACGGGTGTGGAATTTATTGCGTTCGGATATTGTCTATTCTTACTGTGGACCCATACGATCACATACGGAACGATGACATTATTCCTGCAGCAGAGAAGTAATCTGTCGGGCGCATTCAATAACGTGGTTTCGATCATCCCGTCATTTCTAAATAGTTCGGTGTCGGCACACAGAATCCGAGAGCTGGTAGAGCTTCCGAAAGAGGTGCATGTCAGTGAGAGTGAGGAGCTGGATCCGTTCGCAGAAGATGGATTCGAGGTGCTGATGAAGGATGTGAATTTCGCATACGTAGAAGGGACAAGAGTTATTACGGATTCGTATTTTAAAGCGTGTCCGGGTGAGATCGTGGCACTTGTGGGACCTTCCGGAGAAGGAAAGACGACGATGATCCGTCTGATCCTTGGACTGATCCGTCCGCAGGAAGGAGAGGCTGTGATCGTTGCATCCAATGGAAGAGAGATCGTCCTGAATGCGGAGACGAGACATTTCTTCGCCTATGTACCTCAGGGAAATACGATCCTTTCCGGTACAATTGCGGAGAATATGCGGATGGTCAAAGAGGATGCCACGGATGAAGAGATTATCGAGGCTTTGAAGATTGCCTGTGCATGGGAATTTGTAGAGAAGCTTCCGGATACGATCAACAGTGCGCTCGGAGAACGTGGACGCGGCCTTTCGGAAGGACAGGCACAGCGTATTTCTATCGCACGTGCAGTTCTTCGTAATGCACCGATCCTTCTGTTAGACGAGGCGACGTCGGCGCTGGATGTAACAACGGAGCGAAAGGTACTGCGTAACATTATCGAGCAGAAACCGAACAAGACCTGTATTGTGACAACACACAGACCAAGTGTGTTGAATATGTGCCAGAGGGTGTACCGTGTTATGGAGACGAAGGTTACGGAATTGGACGAGGAAGAATCAAGCCGGATGGCGATGGATTTCTAATTAGTACAAGTAATTATTAGTAGAATGTGCATAATCACGCATAAAAGTGTAATAAAACGACGTGAAATGACAAGTAAACAGTATTGAAAATATTAAAAAATGTAGTTATAATTATAGATAATAAGAATTGTCTATAACAATAAGGATTTTAGTATTGAATTTAGCATTAGACTTTTATATAATAGAGTAATATAGACAGAGGTTTATGGATAACAAGAGTAAAATAATAAAAGGAGTGTATAAGTATGAAGAGGGCGTATGTTAGACCTACTATGGTAGGCGAAAGATTTGTAGCTAATGAGTATGTGGCAGCTTGTGGCGATACAGAGTATGGTAAGTATAAGTTTACATGTGATGCCGGTGGCGGCGTATCAGGAGATGTATATCGAGAATCTAATGGGAAGCCTGGATTCCAGAAAGGTTATGGTTTATTTGGATATGGAGGAGATGAATGGTTAGGAGGTTACCACGCATGTGGAACAACGCATGAAGCAAACACCACAGATGATTTCCAGAATGGATATTATATTCCAGACGGCGGAGACGCAGTGGATGTAATTATATGGCGTGGTAAAAGAGGAGATAATATTCATTGTACAACAAACTTGAATAGAGATTCTTGGGAAACTACAAAATCATAAAACAAACATATATACATATAAAAAAGAACCGGATTCCCGGTTCTTTTTTAAAATCTACAGGAATTGTTGAGGGTGTAATATGGAATTAATGGAAGATGGAACGACAATAGAGCAACAGATGTTTGCAATGGCGACAGAGAAGAAAGTGCCGTTATATGGAGTGCTGGAGTTGCTACCGCTTTGTAATCTGAACTGTGATATGTGTTACGTGCGTATGAGCAGAGAAGAGATGGAAGAGGTGGGAAGGCTGCGCACGATGGAAGAATGGACGAAAACGGCAGAAGATATGATGAGAGCCGGGACGCTGTTTGTTCTTTTGACGGGTGGAGAGCCGCTGCTGTATCCACATTTCCGCGAGTTATATCAAAAACTGCGTGAACTGGGGATGATTATTACGATTAACACGAACGGAACGTTGATCGATGAGGCGTGGGCAGATTTTTTTGCGGAAAATAAACCAAGAAGAATCAATATTACATTATATGGTGCAAGCAATGAGACCTATGAGCGTTTGTGTCATTATCCGGGAGGATTCGACAAGGCGGTGAACGGCATCCGGCTTTTGCGGGAGAGGAACATTGATGTGAAAGTGAATGGAAGTCTTGCAAAGGCGAATGTGGATGACAGGATGAAGATCATAGAGCTTGGTGAATCTCTGGATGCTCCGGTGCGGATCGATACTTATATGTATCCGTCCGTGAGAGAACGAAATCATGCTTATAATAATCAGGCCAGACTGGATCCGGAGATGGCGGCAAAAGCAAGAGTGGAAGTTTTGCGAAGAGAGATGGGAGAAGAAGTATTTGCCCAATACCGCAAGATCCAATTAGACGAAGCAGAGAATACTCCGGAAGGAGAGGCAGTTCCGGGACAGATGACGTGTCGTGCCGGTAAGAGCTCTTTTGTGGTGAACTGGCAGGGCGAGATGCGCTCCTGTGTGGTACTGGATAAGCCAAGCATACCGCTTCGGGATGTGGAGTTTGAGGAAGCGTGGAAGTTTACAAAAAAAGAAACAGAGAGTCTTAGAATTTCGGCCAGATGCAGTAGTTGTAAGCTTAGAAAGGTATGTAACACTTGTGTGGCAGCGGCAATTGCGGAGACCGGAAAGGCAGACGGCGTACCGGAATATCTGTGCAGATACACAGAAGCAACGGTCAGATATCTGAAGGAGACAAGTAAGAAATAGTAATGAAATAGTAAGTATCGTTTTCTTTACTCCATAATTTGAAAATGATATAATAAAAAAGACTATAAATTACAAAGGATGATGAGATGATAGATATACATGCGCATATACTCCCGGGGATTGATGACGGAGCCGAAGATATGTATGATACGCTGGAGATGGCACGTATGGCAGCAGACAGCGGAGTGGACAAGATCATAGCGACCCCGCATTGCAATATCCCGGGAATGTATGGGAATTATTTCGGGAAAGAATATATTGACAGATATGAAAGTGTGGTCAGAGCGGTCAGAAAAGAGAAGATCCCGATAGAGATCCTGCCGGGAATGGAAGTATTTTCGACAGAAGACCTTCCGGAGCTGATCGTGAATCATAAGATCATGCCGCTTAACCAGAGCCGGTACATACTGATGGAATTTGCATTTGATGAAGATCCTGAATTTGCGGATTCTATTCTGAAGAGAGTTGAAGAAGTCGGAGCAAGACCGGTGATCGCCCATGCGGAAAGGTATGAATTTATACAGGATTATCCGCAGATCGCGTACCGCTGGTTCAGAAAAGGATATGTGATTCAGGCGAATAAGGGAAGCTTCCTCGGAAGATTCGGAGGAGGACCGAAGCGTGCGGCCGACAGTCTTTTGCGGCATAATCTGATTTCTGTGATCGCAAGTGATGCACACAGTCCACTTCAGAGGACACCGTATATGCTGGATGCGTATGAAGAACTGAGCCGGGAGTATTCCGAGAACCATCTGGATGTGCTGTTTCAGTATAATCCGGCAAGGATCTGTGACAACCGGGAGATCCTGAGATTAGAACCGGTCCCGTATTCCGGACGGCAACAGCTATATTAACAATAAAGGAGAAGAATTATGAGGAGACTAAAAATAGCAGTATGCCTGATATTTGTGGCATCCTGTGTCATATTTGCCGGATATACTGTGAAGTCCAAGATGTTGGAAGACCATACACCGCCGGTGATCAACTGTAAGGATAAGACGGTGACACTGAGTGTGCAGACCGATCAGAAGAAGCAGAAGAAAGCACTTCTGAAAGGTGTCAAAGCAGAAGACAACCGTGACGGTGACCTGACATCGTCTGTACGTATCGCTTCGATGTCGCATTTTATTGCGCCGGGCAAGCGTACCATTACGTATGTGGTATTCGATAAGGCGAATCAGGTAGGGACACTGGAAAGAACCGTACAGTACAAAGATTACACGCCGCCGAAGATCCATCTGAAGGCACCGCTTAGATATTCGACAACAGAGGTGGGGAAGGCGAACCTTACGGAGAATATGAAGGCAGAGGATTGCCTTGACGTTGACCTGACCAGTCAGATACGTACCAGTCTGGATGATGGTATGTATAATGCAGCTGCAGGAATTTACAAAGTGACCGTACAGGTAAGTAACAGTGCGGGTGATGTGTGTTCAGTGCCTCTCGAAGTGACCGTAACAGAATCCGGTGACAGACAGGAGCAGATGAAAGAATATCCGGTATTATCGGATTATATCGCATATACAACAGTAGGACATGAAATCGATCCGATGTCTTATGTCAAAGGTATGGAGATGAATGGTGCAACATATACGTATGCGGATGACGGAGAGGCTCTTGCAGGTACAAGAGAAGCAATCAGTGTGAAATCAGAAGTGGATTATTCCAAAGCAGGGGTTTATCCGGTGGAATATTCTTATACGGCAGAGGGATCACCGACTGCGGTGACAAAGTTATTCGTTGTGGTACAGGATCAGGAGGGAACACAGGATGGAAAGTAATAATAGAAATGACATGCCGGCATTTATGGATACTGACCTGGATCCGTATACTCTTGTGCATGATATAGTGTCCAACTGGTGGGTGATCATCCTGGGGGCAATTGCGGGAGCGTTGTTAACTTATGTAGTTGTAAGCAGTAGGTATGTTCCGGAGTATACAACGCAGGCGACATTTGTGGTGGCATCCAGAGGCGATGCGAATGCGTACAGTAATCTGAGCTCGGCCAACACAATGGCGAAGACATTTGAGAAGATATTAAAAAGTAACATTATGGAGAAGAAGATCTGTGAGAAGCTGAAGGTGGAAGAGCTGGATGCAGACATTCATGCAAAGGTGCTGGAAGGTACCAATATGCTGGTCTTAAGTGTGACGGCGGATACGCCGAAGGATTCTATAGATATTATCCGTACGGTCATGGATAACTATAGCAGCGTATCGCTGTATACGGTGGGCAGTGCGGTTATGGATGTGCTGGAGGAGCCGAAAGTCCCGTATACACCGGATAATCCGCTGGATGCAGGCGGACAGGCTAAGAAGGGCGGACTTGTGGCAGGAGCACTGGTGCTCATCCTCCTCGGACTGTTTTCTTATATGAAGAATACTATTAAACAGGAGAATGAGATCGAGAAGAAGCTGGATGCCAGAAGTCTCGGAGCCATCAGTTATGAATGGAAATATAAGACGATCCGGGATATATTCCGGCGTAAGAAAAAAGCGATCCTGGTTGATGATCCGGTAGCAAGCTTCCGGTTCGTGGAAAGTTATAAGAAACTGGCGGCCAAGGTAGAATACCGGATGGCAAAGAATGAACAGAAAGTCCTCGTGGTAACCAGTGTATCTGAAAATGAAGGAAAATCTACGGTTGCCGCCAATCTGGCGATCACGCTGGCAGAACAGTCCAAGAGGGTACTGCTGGTAGATGGTGATATCCGAAGACCGTCGCAGTTCCTGATCTTTGGTATGGAGCCAAAAGAGGAGAATGAACTGGGAGAGTATCTGAGAGGGAACGGATCTCTTGCGGATGTCATGGTTCCGTGTACCAGAAAGCATATGTTGTTCATGGGTGGAAAGAACTGCTATTCCTCATCGACGGAGATGCTTAACTCGGAGTCATTTTTTAAGCTAATGGCTGCAAGCAGGAAATTTGTGGATTATGTGATCATTGATACACCACCGGCAGGAATCATCGGAGATGCGCAGATATTTGCACATTGTGCAGATGCGGTTATGATCGTGGCAAAGCAGAATTATATGCTGGCTGAAGACATCAATGAAGTAATGGACGCTTTCCGTGACAAGGAAGGTAAGGTACTGGGAGTTGTACTGAACGGTGTAAGATCGTTCTCCGGCCTGGTGGACAGTCCGGTGGGACATTATTATGGTAAATACAGCAAATACGGACGTTACGGCAATTATGGAAGAAGTAAAGGAATGTAGAGTATATGGGCGATTATAGAGACAAATCAGGAAGTGAACGTGTAGATGCGCCTGAGAAGATTGATCTGACAAATGTTATGTTGGATGTTTATCATGGTGTGAAGAGGCTGTGGTGGCTGTTCATCGGGCTTATAATTATTTGCGCAGTACAGTCTTATTTCTCGGTGAGTACCAGTTATCAGTCAAAATATGTGGCATCGGCAACAGTGTCGGTGACATCTGCCGGCGGCATGGACTATGTGAATGCACAGTCTGCCCAGCAGATGGCGGAAGTGTTCCCGTATATTCTTACCAGTGGTGTACTGAAGGATGTAGTTGCTGAGGACATGGGGCTTGATTCTATGCCGGGATCGATCGATGTTAAAGCGGATGACGGAACGAATCTTCTGACAATATCCGTATCGGGAAATGATCCGCAGATGGCATATAAGACATTAAAATCAGTCATAAAGAATTATCCGAAAGTTGCGGAATTCGTACTTGGAGAGACCAAGCTTACGATTCTGGATGAGACCGGTATCCCGACAGATACCAAACGTGTGGAGGTTATACGTGGATCTTACAAGCGTGGAGCTTTAAAAGGTGCGATCATAGGTTGTGTGATTCTTCTGCTGTATGTGCTTTCCAGAAGGACTGTGAAGTCAAGAAAGGATCTGAAGAAGAATATCAATCTGCAGGATCTGGGAAGTATCCCGTATGTCCGCACGAAAAAGCGTAAAAAAGAGACATTTTATAATTCAGTGAGCCTGTTAAATGAAAGAATCTCCATGAGTTATCTGGAAGCGATAAGAAAGCTTCGTATCCGTGTGATGAAAGATGTGGAGAAAAAGGAATACCAGACCCTGCTTGTTACGAGTTCGATCCCGGGAGAAGGTAAGACGACACTTTCGGCGAATCTGGCAATTTCCATTGCACAGCAGGGAAAGAAAGTACTGCTGGTCGACTGTGATCTTAGAAATCCTTCGATTGCGGGAGTGATGAACGAGCAGGAACCACATCCGGGACTTGGCTCGGTTCTTAAGAAAGAAGTGCCGTTATCTGAAGCAATTACCAATGTAAAGCTTCCGAAGGAAAGAACGAATGAGAACGGAAGCCTTCATGTCATTTTCGGCGGCGCACCGGATGGAGAGAATTCGCTGTTGATAGGAAGCGGACGTATGAGAGCACTGATCGAAGCTCTGAAGTCCAAATATGACATTATCATCCTGGATACTGCGCCATCCGAACTTCTGGCAGATGCACCGCTTTTGGGCAAATATGTAGATGCGGCCCTTTATGTGATCCGCTATGATTATACGAAGCTTCGCGAGATCAGAGAAGGTGTAGAAAGCCTTGCATTAAGTGGAATCGATATGCTGGGATATGTGTTCAATGGTGATAATTCATCCGGCGGACAAGGATACGGCTATGGATACAGACGTTACGGCAATTACGGCAGTTATGGAAGCCACTACGGAAGTTATGGTAAATACGGAGCTTACGGTCACTATGGCAAGATGGAAAAAGGTTCGACGGACAAGTTTGGCCGTGTGATCAAGGACTAGGGGGACACAGACAGATGAAGTTTTTTCGAAAACACAAAAAACGTAAGATTGCAGGAATTATAATATTATTGATCGTATTGCTGATTGGCGGTATCTACGGGTCGATCTGGTGGAAATTCTACGGGGACTCTGTAGGGGTTGTGTCGGCAGACAAAGTAGATCCGAAAGCAAAGAAAGTTAAGATCGCCAAAGAAAAGAGAAAAGACAAGGATGTATATAATGTCCTTCTGGTAGGTACGGATTCCAGAGATCCGGATGCGGACCGGGGACGTTCGGATAGTATGATGATGGTATCCTTTAACAAAAAAGAAGGAAAATCAACAGCAATCTCATTCCTGAGAGACTCGCTGGTTGATATTGACGGACATGGAAAGAGCCGTCTGGGCCATACTTATGCATACGGCGGAGTGGGACTTACGATCAACACGATCAATAAGACATATGATCTTGATATTCAGAATTATATTACGATCAGCTTTGATGATCTGGTAAATGTAATCGATGAGATTGGCGGTGTGACCGTATTCATCAGTGAAGAAGAGGCTGCTTATTACAGAGAGAATGGTATGCCGGATATTCAGGCCGGAGATGTGACACTGACCGGATCCCAGGCACTTGCGCATGCGAGAAACCGTACACTGGGCAATGATTTTGAAAGAACAAGACGTCAGAGAAGTGTAATGTATGGAATCTACCGTAAGATTATGGAGAAGAAGGATCCAAGTGCGTTACTGCCTCTGATCAATTACGCTGTAAATCATGTAAGGACGAATATGAGTGTATCGGAGATGTACTCTATGGCAAAAGATGTTCTGTCGGTAGACGATCTGAAGATGCAGCAGACATGCATTCCACAGGACGGAACGTATACAGATATCACTTATGAGGGTATGCAGGTACTGAAGGTTGATTTTGATGCGAATAAAAAGAAGATCGAGCAGTTGTTATATTAAAGTGATTTACAAAAGATGAATATAAGGGGACAGTAAACGGGCGAGTATAATGAAACAGAGCAAGAAAGTTGTGGCCAGGATTATAATATTGATCTTGGCCTTATTTACAGTAATACCGGGAACGGTAAGCCAGAAAGTATATGCGGAACCTGGCGGCAGTGAGAGCAGTCAGGCGGCAGACGCATCAAAAGATGATTCCAATAAGAAGGAAGAGAAAAAAGAAGAAGACATGACGCCGGAAGAGCGGGAAAAGAAGGCAGAAGAAGATGCCTATAAGATGGAGATCCAGTCGAACGGTTGGAAGAACTGGCCAAAAGGACCGGGCACATACGGTGAAGCTGCAATCGTGATGGATGCGGGAACAGGAAGCATCTTATATGCGAAAAATATTGATGAACATGAGTACCCGGCAAGTATCACAAAAGTCCTGACCAGTCTTATTGCTTTAAAATACGGCAATCTGTCAGACAAGGTAACATTTTCCAATGACTGCATATCTTTTATGCAGCCGGGAGATTCTTCGGTTGGATTAAAAGAAGGTAATGTGATCTCGCTGGAACAGGCATTATATGCGACGCTGCTTGCCTCAGCGAATGAAGCAGCTTATGCGGTGGCGGAAAATGTCGGGAAAAATGCCGGACATGATTACAACTGGTTCATCCAGCAGATGAACGAAGAATGTAAAAGTCTTGGCGGCAATAATTCCAATTTCGTCAATGCGAACGGACTTCATGATGACAATCATTATACATGTGCGCGCGATATGGCTTTGATCGGCAGAGAGATCTGGCGCTATCCGGAATTCCTGAAGATCTGCCAGGAGCAGAGTTATAAGATCCCGGCATCCGATACGACGGAAGAACATGTATTTCCACAGCATCATAAGATGCTGATCAAAGAAAATAAAAATTATTACCAGTATGCGGTTGCAGGAAAGACAGGATATACATCGAATGCATTATCTACGCTGATCACATTGGCCGATAATGGCAATATGAAACTGGTATGTGTCGTACTTCGGACACATGGTGTGAATATATATCCGGATACGAAGAATCTGTTCGAATATGCATTTAACAATTTCCAGAAGATCCAGGTGGCAGATGAGAAGAAACCGGATGAAGTAGAGAAATTTATATCGGCTGCGGATAGCCAGAGTGACGTATCGGCACAGTCAGATGGAAGTGAGGATACAGAATCCGTGCAGACAGGCGGAAATGAATATCAGCCGCTGGAGGACGGATATGTGATCCTGCCGAAGGATGTATCATACAAAGATATAGATTATGAAATTACGGATGTAGATGAAGATACCGGAGAGGGAACGATCCGGTATATATATGACGGCCATCAGGTTGGAAGTGCAACGGCAGAATTTACGGATAAGTATTTACAGAAAGTAAGCACCAGGAAAGAACGTGTGGACAGTAAGCCGAAGGATGTGGATAATTCCGGTGATTCGAAGAAAAACGGTGGAAAATCAAGTGCAAAGAGTATCTGGAAGAATTTTCTGCAAAAAGTAAAAGCAGTATGGGATTTCGGACAGAAAAAATTTGCCGGAAAATCAACTACAGAAAAATATGTGATCGCCGGAGGATGCGTAGCACTGGTGATTCTGATCTTCAGTCTGATCGTGCTGCTTATACGCCGTAGAAGATAAAAAATAGAAAATATATGAAAAATACGGAGAAAAACCGATTAAAAAATGTAAAAACCCTTGACGGATTTTAGGATTACTGCATATAATAAGGAATGTGAAAAACGCTGACGAAGACAGTAGGATATAACAGAACGCAGCAGCGAGCCGGGGATGGTGGAAGTCCGGTACAAGTAAGATATATCTGAATATCACTTCTGAGTTGCAGATTTTGAACGGTTTCAGGGTGTGAACAAGAGCCTGACTGCCAAGTAAAAACTGACGGCATTCCTCCGTTACAGGGAAGACATATGATGGTATGTTAGGTGGTTTATAAACGTAAGTACAGCTTTCGTCCTATACAGGGCGGAAGCTTTTTTAATTCTATGTTTTAATTTTATGGAGGTAAATATGTATAAGAAAGTTTCTACGGATCTTAATTTTGTAGACAGAGAAAAACAGACAGAGAAATTCTGGGAAGACAATGACATCTTCAGAAAAAGTATGCGTGACCGTGAAGGCAACGAGATCTATATGTTCTACGATGGCCCTCCGACAGCCAACGGAAAACCGCACATCGGACACGTTCTGACACGTGTTATCAAGGATATGATTCCAAGATACCGTACAATGAAAGGATACGAAGTTCCAAGAAAGGCCGGATGGGATACACACGGACTTCCTGTAGAGCTCGAAGTTGAGAAGCTTCTCGGACTGGACGGAAAAGACCAGATCGAAAAATACGGTATGGAACCATTTATCAAGAAATGTAAAGAAAGCGTATGGAAATACAAAGGTATGTGGGAGGATTTCTCTAATACCGTAGGCTTCTGGGCTGACATGGATGACCCATATGTAACATACGATAACAACTTCATCGAGTCTGAGTGGTGGGCACTCAAGAGAATCTGGGACAAGAAGCTCCTTTACAAAGGATTCAAGATCGTGCCTTACTGCCCTCGTTGTGGAACTCCGCTTTCCGCACAGGAAGTAGCGCAAGGGTATAAAGATGTAAAAGAACGTTCTGCAATCGTTCGTTTCAAAGTAGTAGGAGAGGATGCATACTTCCTCGCATGGACAACTACACCATGGACACTTCCATCCAACATCGCACTCTGCGTAAACCCGGAAGAAGACTATGCGAAAGTAAAAGCTGCTGACGGATATACTTACTACATGGCAGTAGCTCTTCTTGATACAGTACTTGGAAAACTTGCAGAAGAAGGACAGAAAGCATACGAGATTCTTGAGACATACAAAGGTAAAGATCTCGAATACAAAGAATATGAGCCATTATACCAGTGTGCTTATGACTGCGCTTCTAAGCAGAACAAGAAAGCATTCTTCGTTACATGCGATACTTATGTAACACTGACAGATGGTACCGGTGTTGTTCATATCGCGCCTGCATTTGGTGAAGACGATGCCAAGGTTGGACGTAAGTATGACATGCCATTCGTACAGTTAGTAGACGAAAAAGGTAACATGGGAGAGACGACTCCATTTGCCGGATTATTCGTTAAGAAGGCTGACCCGGAAGTATTAAAAGACCTCGACGGACGTGGACTTCTCTACGATGCACCGAAGTTCGAGCACAGCTATCCACACTGCTGGAGATGTGATACACCACTTATCTACTACGCTCGTGAATCATGGTTCATCAAGATGACAGAAGTAAAAGATGACCTGATCGCTAACAACAACACAATCAACTGGATCCCGGAAAGTATCGGTAAAGGACGTTTCGGCGACTGGATTGAGAATGTTCAGGACTGGGGTATCAGCCGTAACCGTTACTGGGGAACTCCACTGAATATCTGGGAATGTGAGTGCGGACACCAGCATTCGATCGGAAGCATCGAAGAGCTGAAAGAAATGTCTGACAACTGCCCGGATGATATCGAACTTCACCGTCCATACATCGACGATGTAACGATCAAGTGCCCATGCTGCGGCAAACAGATGCACAGAGTACCGGAAGTTATCGACTGCTGGTTCGACAGTGGATCTATGCCATTTGCACAGCACCACTATCCATTTGAGAATAAAGAATTATTTGAAAAGCAGTTCCCTGCAGACTTCATTTCCGAGGCTGTTGACCAGACCCGTGGATGGTTCTACTCACTGCTTGCAATCTCAACACTGATCTTCAACAAAGCGCCATACAAGAACGTTATCGTACTTGGACACGTGCAGGATGAGAACGGTCAGAAGATGAGTAAGTCCAAAGGAAATGCAGTTGATCCATTCGACGCACTGGAGAAATACGGCGCAGATGCGATCCGCTGGTACTTCTATGTCAACAGTGCACCGTGGCTGCCGAACCGTTTCCACGGAAAAGCCGTTGTAGAAGGACAGAGAAAGTTCATGGGAACATTGTGGAACACATATGCGTTCTTCGTACTGTATGCAAATATCGATGATTTCGATGCAACAAAATATACATTAGACTACGACAAACTGTCTGTTATGGATAAATGGCTTCTGTCTAAGCTGAATTCAGCAATCAAGGCAGTAGACTATGATCTGTCCAACTACAAGATTCCAGAGGCTGCAAAGGCACTTCAGAGCTTCGTAGACGACATGAGTAACTGGTATGTAAGACGAAGCCGTGAACGTTTCTGGGCTAAGGGAATGGAGCAGGATAAGATCAATGCTTACATGACTCTGTACACAGCACTGGTTGAGATCTGCAAGACAGCAGCTCCGATGATCCCGTTCATGACAGAAGAGATCTACCAGAACCTGGTAAGAAGCGTTGATGAAAGCGCACCGGAAAGTATCCACCTGTGTGACTTCCCTGTTGTAAATGAAGCACATATCGATACAGAGCTGGAAGCTAACATGGACAACGTTCTGAAACTGGTTGTTATGGGACGTGCATGCAGAAATACAGCCAACATCAAGAACCGTCAGCCAATCGGACAGATGTATGTAAAAGCTGATTTCGAAATTCCGGAATTTTACAAAGACATTGTAAAAGATGAATTAAATGTAAAGAATGTAACATTTACACAAGATGTTCGTGACTTTACTTCATATACTTTTAAACCTCAGTTAAAGACAGTCGGACCAAAATATGGTAAAATGTTAGGAGGTATTAAAGCAGCACTCGAAAACCTCGAAGGAAATGCAGCAATGGATGAGTTAAATGCTACAGATGCCCTGAAGCTTGATATCAATGGACAGGAAGTGACACTGTTCCGTGAGGACCTGCTGATCGAATCCGCTCAGATGCCGGGATATGTATCTGAGAATGACAACGGAATCACAGTTGTTATGGATACAAACCTTTCCGAAGAACTTCTGGAAGAAGGATTTGTTCGTGAGATCATCAGTAAAGTACAGACCATGCGTAAGGAAGCCGGATTCGAAGTTATGGATAAGATCGCGGTAACTTACGAAGGAACAGAGAAAGCAGAGAAAGTATTTGCAGACAATGCATCTACGATCGCAGATGAGACACTGGCACTGGAAGTTACAAAGGCAGCACCTGCCGGCTACACAAAAGAGTGGAAGATCAATGGTGAAGCCGTAACGATTGGTGTAGAGAAGAGATAATCAAAGCCCAGTTTTTAAGAAGGGAAGTAGAAAATGTATAATCCAAGATTTGAAAAAGACGTATTTAAAAGAGATGTGCGGAACAATGTGAAGACATTGTTCCGTAAGGAAGTAGAAGAGGCAACTCCACAGCAGTTGTTCCAGGCAGTTTCTTATGCTGTAAAGGAAGCCATCATCGATGACTGGCTTGCAACACAGAAACAGTATGAGAAAGACGATCCGAAGACCGTATATTACATGTCCATGGAATTCCTGCTCGGAAGAGCTCTCGGAAACAACCTGATCAACATGACGGCATATAAGGAAGTAAAAGAAGCTCTGGAAGAGATGGGAATCGACCTGAACGTGATCGAGGATCAGGAGCCGGATCCGGCACTTGGTAACGGTGGACTCGGACGTCTGGCAGCATGTTTCCTGGATTCTCTTGCAACACTGGGATATGCATCTTATGGATGCGGTATCCGTTACCGTTATGGTATGTTCAAGCAGAAGATCAGAGACGGCTATCAGGTAGAAGCACCGGATAACTGGCTGAAAGATGGTAACCCGTTCGAGCTTCGCAGACCGGAATATGCGAAAGAAGTACGTTTTGGCGGAAATATCCGTGTGGAATACGATGAGACAGGAAAGACACACTTCGTTCAGGAGAACTATGAATCTGTAATGGCGATCCCTTATGATTATCCGATCGTAGGATACGGCAACCATATCGTGAATACACTTCGTATCTGGGATGCAGAAGCGATCGTAGACTTCCAGTTAGATTCTTTTGACCGTGGAGATTATCACAAAGCCGTTGAGCAGGAGAACCTTGCGAAGAATATCGTAGAAGTGCTTTATCCAAATGATAACCACATCGCAGGAAAAGAACTGAGACTGAAACAGCAGTATTTCTTCGTATCAGCAAGTATCCAGGCTGCAATTACAAAGTTTAAAAAGAAACATGGTGATATCAGTAAACTGCCGGAGAAAGTAACATTCCAGATGAATGATACACATCCGACAGTAGCAGTAGCAGAGCTGATGCGTATTCTTCTTGATGAGGAGAATCTCGGATGGAATGAAGCATGGGATATCACAACAAAATGCTGTGCATATACGAACCATACGATCATGGCAGAAGCACTTGAGAAATGGCCGATCGACCTGTTCTCAAGACTGCTTCCGCGTATTTACCAGATCATCCAGGAAATCGACCGCCGTTTCATCGCGCAGGTAAGAGCACAGTATCCTGGTAATGAAGAAAAGGTTAAGAAGATGGCAATCCTGATGGACGGCCAGGTGAAGATGGCACACCTTGCAATCGTTGCAGGTTATTCTGTCAATGGTGTTGCAAAGCTGCATACAGAGATTCTGAAGAATCAGGAACTGAAAGACTTCTATCAGATGATGCCGGAGAAGTTCAACAACAAGACAAATGGTATCACACAGAGACGTTTCCTCATGCATGCGAACCCGCTGCTTGCTGACTGGGTAACAGAAAAGCTCGGCACAAAAGAGTGGATTACAGACTTGTCCAAGATGAGCGGACTGAAGGAATGGCTGGATGACGAAGAGGCTCTGAAAGAATTCATGACGATCAAGTTCAAGAACAAAGAACGTCTTGCAGCTTACATCAAAGAGCACAACGGTGTAGAAGTAGATCCAAGATCGATCTTCGACGTACAGGTAAAACGTCTGCACGAGTACAAACGTCAGTTACTGAACATCCTGCATGTAATGTATCTGTACAACCAGATCAAAGAACATCCGGAAATGTCCTTCTATCCTAAGACATATATCTTCGGAGCAAAGGCTTCTGCAGGATATATCCGTGCTAAAGAGATTATCAAACTGATCAACTCTGTTGCGGATGTGATCAACAATGACCGCAGCATCAACGGCAAACTGAAAGTTGTCTTCATCGAAGATTACCGCGTATCCAACGCAGAGCTGATCTTCGCGGCAGCAGACATCAGTGAGCAGATTTCTACAGCTTCCAAAGAAGCTTCCGGAACAGGTAACATGAAGTTCATGATGAACGGTGCACCGACTCTCGGAACAATGGACGGAGCAAACGTAGAGATCGTAGACGAAGTTGGAATCGACAATGCATTTATCTTCGGACTGAGTGCCGACGAAGTTATCAACTACGAGCAGAACGGCGGATATAATCCATATGACCTTTACAACAATGATCCGGACATCCACAGAGTGGTAGACCAGCTGGTAGACGGAACATATTCTAACGGCGATACAGAGATGTATCGTGACCTTTACAACAGCCTTCTGAATAATCAGGGGGGTTCAAGAGCAGATATGTACTTTATCTTAAAGGACTTCCGTTCTTATGCAGATGCGCAGGCTCGTGCAATGGAAGCTTACAAAGATAAAGAAAAATGGGCTAAGATGGCTCTTAAGAACACTGCTTGTTGTGGTAAATTCTCTGCCGACAGAACAATCCAGGAATATGTAGATGATATCTGGCATCTGGATCATGTTGTGATCGATGAGGATGAATTAGAATATTAAGAGAAGTTGTCAGTGGCAAGTTCTTTTGTATATGAATAATAAGAGAAGCTCTCTCATACATTGAGGTATGGGAGGGCTTTTTTTATGTGGAACAGAAGGTATTATTATAGAGAAAAAATAAAAAAGGCAGCCTGCTGGGCGCTTATCATAATATTATTGCCGTATATTGTAACCGTATTTGTAAATGGTCCAAAGATTGTAACTGCATCGAAAGTAGATGAGATGACAATAGATGTAAAGGGCGGTGGGAAGATGCCGGTGGAAAAATATTGCATTGGAATATTGGCGAGGGACATGCCGGCAGAATATGAAGAAGAAGCATTGAAGGCCCAGGCAATCCTGGTGCGGACAGAAGTTTACCGGGCAATCCGGGATGCGGGGGAAGGACAGAAGCTTGAGAAAGAATTCTGGACCGAGAAACAGATGAAGTCGGCGTGGGGGATGCGATATGCAGAAAATTACCGCAAGTTAAAAAATGCGCTGGAATCCACGGCAGGACAAGTGCTATTCTATGAAGACGGTCTGGCGATGACACCATTTTTTAATCTGAGTAATGGATATACCAGGGATGCGAAAGAGGTTCTTGGAAAGGAGGAGTATCCTTATCTGAAGATTGTGGAATGCCCGGAGGATGTGAATGCAGAAGATGAGATACAGACGGTTGTATTGGGAGAAAAAGATATAGGGACGATGGATGTGGAGGTAGTGGAAACAGATTCTGTAGGATATGTATTAAAGATCCGTGTGGGAGATAATACTATCAGTGGGGAAGAATTCCGAAATAAATATAACCTGGCATCCAGCTGTTTTACCCTGCAGCGTTATAACGGCAAATTGCGGGTGACAACAAGAGGAACCGGACATGGGATTGGAATGAGCCAGTATACGGCAAATGAGATGGCGAAGAAGAAAAAAAGCTATAAAAATATTTTAAAATATTTTTTTAATGGAACGGAGATAAAAGAAGTGACAGAAATCGTAAAAGGTGTATAACTATATCACAATCTGGCAAAAATATGGTCAGAGGTGGTGATGAAATGAATAAAAATCAGAAACCGTCAATGTCAAAACGGCGTGCTACCGTAGCAGCAGTATTATGTTTTGTGGCAGCGATTGCAATAGCAGGAACATATACATTTAATGATTACAGAAAAACGCAGAAAAATGAATTGGCGAAGGCGGAAGAAAAGGCGAAACAAGACAGCGAAGCGGCAAAAGAAACCGGAACATCCAAGATTAAAAACGAAGATATGACAAATGATACGGATGAAAGTGACAGTAACGGAACCGGGAAAGACGGAACAACAACGGGCTCTGGGACAACAGATTCCGGGACAATAGATTCCGGGACAACCGGAACTTCAGGATCAAAAGAGACCGGAACATCCGGATCATCAGGTCAGACCGGAACCCAGGCAACGGCAGGAAAAAGTCACAATATCAACTTTACGGAAGACAGTTACATCCTGTGGCCGGTGAACGGAGCTGTGATCATGAGCTACAGCATGGATAAGACAGTATATTTCCAGACGCTGGATCAGTACAAGTATAATCCGGCTGTGATCATCGAAGGCGCAGAAGGCGACCAGGTACTCTGCGGTGCGCCCGGAATCGTCAAGTCGATCGATGTCAGTGCACAGACCGGAACAACGGTTAACGTAGATATCGGAAATGGATATGAGCTGTTATATGGACAGTTGAAAGAAGTCCCGGTGAAAGTTGGGGATTATGTGGAAGCAAAGAGTGTGCTTGGTTATGTGAGTCAGCCGACAAAGTATTACAGCAAAGAAGGCTGTAATGTGTATTTTGAGATGCGAAAAGACGGACAGCCGGTGAATCCGGTGGAGTATACGGCGGATCAGGATTAACAGAAAGGGACCGGAGATTCTTAAGAAATTTTCCGGTCTTTTTTAGCGTTCTGCCGATATCAAAGTATGCGGAAAAATCTATGAACAGGGGATAAAATTGACTTTCCGTGGGATAATGGATAAAATAAAGTGGATTATTACAGGAAAAATCGGACCGATTGTGGATAAGTGGGGACAACTACATGAATTATACATACATCGTAAAGTGTGCGGACAGCACGTTATACACAGGGTGGACAAATGATCTGGATAAGCGAATAAAAGCACATAACAGTGGAAAAGGCGCAAAGTATACAAAGACCAGAAGACCGGTGAAGCTTGTGTATTATGAAGAGCATGAGACAAAAAATGAGGCAATGAGCCGGGAATATGCGATCAAGCATTTGACCAGGAAAGAAAAAGAGATATTGATCAAGGGTAATGGAAACTTATGCGGAAGCTGGATGGTAAAGGGAGATATGATTAAAGCCGGTGAATTTGAGAAGATTAAGAAACTTACACGGGAAGCAAAAGAACTGGCAGAATAAATGAAAAAAGAGCTCGCATCAAGTCGGGAGAGATATTATTTAATATCCCGTGTGTGATGCGGGCTCTTTTTTATCGCCATGTGTTCGAAAGAAGCTGCTAAAGTATGCAAGAGATGTTGCCGGCAGCAAGTTCTCTGTATACCGGAAATATAAGGATAAATGGATATTATTTAAAGTACAAATGCATACATCACTACGAAGTGGCAGGCACTTCCGGCCATTACAAACAGATGAAAGATCTCATGGCTTCCGAAATATTTGTGCTTATTGTTAAAGATTGGAAGCTTCAAAGCATAGATCACGCCGCCAACGGTGTAGATGATACCACCGGCCAGCAGCCATCCGAAAGCTGCCGGGCTTAAGGAATTCAGTAACTGTGTAAATGCCAGGACACAGGTCCAGCCCATGCCGATATAGAGCACGGAAGAAACCCATTTCGGACAGAATACCCAGAATGCTTTGATCAGGATTCCGGCAATGGCAAATGCCCATACGATTGCCAGAAGGATGAGTCCGGTTCTGCCGCCAAGTACCAGCAGACAGATCGGAGTGTAACTTCCGGCAATGAGTACGCTGATCATCATGTGGTCGATTTTTTTAAGGATTGTATTTACTTTTCTGGATTTATCGAATGTATGGTAAGTTGTGCTTGCGGCGTACAGTAAGATCAGGCTTGCCGCATATACAGCAATTGCGATAATGTAAATTTTACTCGGTTCGCGCGCCGCTTTTAAAAGCAATGGAATTGCTGCGAAGATTGCCATCAACATTCCGATAAAATGTGTGATCGCGCTTCCCGGATCTTTAATGTGTTCTTTTAACTGCTCTGCCATAATCATGCACCTCCTGAATGTCGAAAATATGACATGTAGTTTTTAATACTACGTTTGCTATATGTGTATATTATACCCGAAACTGAAAAAAATCAAGTAGAAAAACAAAAATATTTTTAAAATCAAAGTATTATATAAACTGGCCTGTGCGAAAATAGAACAACTGGCTGTATGGACACATCCACTTTCGTGATAATATATTCTGCGGTATTAAATTATGGCAGATGAGAGATTCATCTGTTATACACACGATGGAAGTGTGCAGGAAGGGAGAGTACAATGAGTACAAATATAACAGCAGGCAGGACAATGAATGATAATAAAGTAAAGAACCTTGTGATCACGGCATTCTTTACCGCAATTACATTTCTTGGAATTCAGTCGTTTAGGATTCCACTTCCGGCAGCAGTCGGAACACCATTTCTCCATTTTGGACATATATTTGTCGTAATGGGACTGTTACTTCAGGGTGGCAAGAGAGGAGCTGTATCAGGGACACTTGGACTTACAATCTTTGATATGCTGAATGGTTACATGCAGGATGCGCCGAAGACATTTGTGGAGACAGCAGTAAAATGTCTGATCGTCGGAGCACTTTTCATGATGCTTAAGAAGAAAGCAGACGGAGACAAGAAGAAAGAATACGGAGCAGCAGTTGTCTGCGCATTTATCTATGGATGTATCAACGTAATCATGGAATTTACTATGAGCACGATTGCAATGATGATGGTAGGAAGTGGATTTGCAGCAGCTGCAGTGGCAGCATTCACATCACTTCCGGCGACTGTGATCAATGCAGTATTTATGGTGATCGCAATTGCGATTCTGTATCAGCCGGTGAAAAAGATCTATGTGCGCATGGCATAGAAGGGGATATCACAGACTTTTTCCTTTGGAAATTGGCAGATACTTATGAAGTATGGTGATATAAAAAGGCAGATACACCTTAAGTGGTGTATCTGCCTTTTGCGATTCTGAATCATTATTTCATCCGGAAGATATCGGAATAAAAATTCTTGTTATATCAGATCGTTCTTATCCAAAATATCTCTTAAGAAGTCCTTCGAATGCTCTTCCGTGACGTGCCTCATCTCTTGCCATCTCATGAACTGTGTCATGGATTGCATCCAGGTTAGCAGCTTTTGCACGTTTTGCAAGGTCGAACTTACCAGCTGTAGCGCCGTTCTCAGCGTCTACACGCATCTCAAGGTTCTTCTTTGTGCTGTCTGTAACAACTTCGCCAAGAAGTTCTGCGAATTTAGCAGCGTGCTCAGCTTCTTCCCATGCAGCTTTTTCATAGTATAATCCAACTTCAGGATATCCTTCTCTGTGAGCAACTCTTGCCATTGCAAGATACATTCCAACCTCTGAACATTCTCCTTCGAAGTTAGCTCTTAAGTCAGCTAAGATGTCTTCGCTTACACCTTTTGCCACACCTACAACGTGCTCAGCAGCCCATTCTCTTTCACCTGTCTGCTCTTTGAACTTGTCAGCGCCTACGCCACATACTGGACATTTCTCCGGTGCAGCTTCTCCTTCATAAACATATCCGCATACTGTACATACAAATTTTTTCATAGTGTTGTTCTCCTTTTCTTTTATAATAATTTTTTTGTTATTGATTGATAAGAGAGTAGTTATAATCTCTTAAGTTGCACTAAATTAACATTAGTAATTGTTACTGATATTAATTTAGCATAATCTTATGTGTTTGTCAATTAGTTTTTGATAAATTTTATTATTTATTCTCGTTTAATTTTTTGGCACATTCGCCACAGAGACCGTGGAAAAGTGTAGTGTGTGATTCGATGATTCCATCGAAACATTTATTCGCATCTTCATTAATCTTCTGGATATAGGAATCATCCATTTTCAGATCGAATACATTTCCGCAATTGGTGCATACTACATGATAATGAGGTTCGCAGCGTCCATCAAAACGATCGCCGCCATCCGGTGTCGGAATCCGAAGCGCTTCTCCGATATCTGCAAGCAGGTTCAGGTTGCGGTATACGGTTCCGAGGCTGATATTAGGAAATTCTTCTTTAATATGAAGATATACGGTATCAGCAGTCGGATGAGAAGTCGTGTGCATCAGGTAATCTTTTATGGAGGCCCTTTGCTTACTATATTTTAAACCGGCCATAAATCCTCCTTTCAATAATGATAATAATTACTATAATTGATATATCTTTAGTATAATTCGGATGATATATTTTGTCAATATAAAAGAATGAATGTAATAAAA
>NZ_JAMOYX010000044.1:0-26632 GCF_023669465.1 Dorea sp. MB18-49 | reverse complement strand
AAGTTCTTAGGCAGTTTGACTTCCCGTTAAAGGGACGGAGCGAACTGTTTGAACCCCGTAGGGGTGAGTTTTGAGCGGAGACCCTTTCGTTCTTAGGGAAGGCGGACTGCCTTAGAACTTCTGCATCTTGACATCCAGCAACAAACATAATACCAAGTCTTTCTCATGGACCGGGGTAAGCCACGATGATGAACTAAATAGAAATTACCGATTTGATTGCTCCCAGCAGTTCCTCATACGTCTCATAAGCCGGAATCTCCGGATAATCTTCCTTAATTTTCTCAGTCGTTCGGAATAAGAATCCTGCTTTTCCTGCCTGGATCATGCCCAGATCATTGTATGAATCACCGCTTGCGATCGTGTCAAATCCAATGGACTGCAGCGCTTTTACGGTGCTGAGTTTGGAATTTTCCACACGCATCTTAAAGTCTGTGATCTCACCGTTATCTGCAATCTCAAGGCTGTTGCAGAACAGTGTCGGTCTTCCAAGCTTTTCCATCAAAGGCTGTGCGAACTCTGTAAATGTATCACTGATCAGGATTACCTGACTAAATGAGCGCAGTTCGTCTAAGAATTCTTTTGCTCCCGGAAGCGGGTCAATCTTGGCGATCGTCTCCTGAATCTCTTTGATTCCAAGTCCGTGTTCCTTTAAAATGTCCAGTCTCCATCTCATCAGTTTATTGTAATCCGGTTCATCTCTTGTCGTTCTTTTTAATTCCGGGATTCCACTTTCCTCGGCAAATGCGATCCATATTTCCGGTACTAATACTCCTTCAACATCCAGGCATGTAATATACATTCTATGATTCCTCCTATACTTTCTGTCTTTTTGCTTTTTATCATAACACAAGTCTGTTTATTTTACATTCTTTTTATAAGCAATTCTTCAACTGCAGCATATCTAATGTTTTATCTGTCCTATTTATCTCTTTCCCAACTGCCAGAATGCTACTGCACTGGCGGCCGCGACATTCAGCGAATCTACACCATGCGACATTGGAATCATTACCGTATAATCGCAGTCTGCAATTGTCTCCGGCGCCAGTCCGTCTCCTTCTGTTCCCAGTATCACTGCCAGCTTATCTTCTTTCATAAGTTCCGGATCATCAATGCTTGCAGAATCTTCTTTCAAAGCCATCGCCGCCGTCTTAAATCCCAATTCACGCAATATCTTCATTCCTTCTTCCGGCCAGATTACAGAGTTATCCACAAATGTCCACGGAATCTGGAATACTGTCCCCATACTTACACGGCTTGCCCGCCTGTAAAGTGGATTACTGCATCCCCCTGTCAGAATCACCGCGTCCATGTGAAGTGCTGCCGCAGAGCGGAAAATCGCTCCTACATTTGTAGGATTCATTACATTCTCCAATACTGCTATTCTGTCACATCCGTTACAGATTTCCTGCAGGCCAGGCAACCTCCTTCTTTTCATCGCACATAGCATTCCCCTGGTCAGTTTAAATCCCGTAAGTTTCGTAAGTACTTCAAATTCTGCCGTATATACCGGTACATTGCCACATTTTCCAAGTACAGCTATCGTTTCCGCATCTTCCAAAACCTGCTTTTTTTCCACCAGAACAGACACAGGCTCATATCCTCCATCCAATGCCCGGCTAATAACTTTCGGACTTTCTGCAATAAACAGTCCATCCTCCGGATGATCCTTGTTCAAGAGCTGTGCTTCTGTAAGTCTTGCATATACATCTAGTTCCGGAGCGTCAAAATCCGTAATTTCTATCATATTCTGTATTATTTTTTCATTTATGCTTTCTGTATTGTTCATGATCATTTCCTCTTTTTTACTATCATCTGGATCTTATTGTTATCTCATTATACAGAATGAAATAAATTTTCTCAATTCCATAAATATTTTATGCACATAAGCCCGGACTTTATGTTAAAGTGGATAAAGTATGAACAGATATTTATTTTATATAAGGAGAATCTTTCACTATGATGACTGAACTTGAGAAATATTATAATAAATTTAACGAAGAAAAACGTCTTGGAAGCCGACATGGACAAGTAGAATTTACCACTTCTATGAAATATATACATGAATATCTTCCGGAAGATAAATCAGCAAAAATTCTGGATGTAGGTGCCGGTACCGGCCGTTACAGTGTAGCCCTTGCCGAAGAAGGTTACGATGTTACCGCTGTTGAACTGGTTAAATATAATCTTGGGATCTTAAAAAAGAAAAACAGTTCTGTAAAAGCCTATCAGGGAAATGCAATGAAACTTTCCCGCTTTCCGAATAAGGAATTTGATTTAGTTCTGGTCTTTGGTCCAATGTATCATCTATATTCTATGGAAGATAAAGTCAAAGCACTGACCGAAGCCAGACGTGTATTGAAAGATGATGGTGTAATTCTTGTTGCTTATTGCATGAATGAGTACAGCGTGCTGACCTATGGATTCAAACAGAATCATATCTTAGAATGTATCGAGAACGGAAAGATTGACGACAACTTCCGTGTACAACCCAAACCTGAAGACCTTTATGATTATGTCCGCCTGGAAGATATGGATGCTTATAATAAAGCTGCCGGTCTGGAACGAATCAAGGTCCTCTCTGCCGACGGACCTTCGGATTATATGCGTCCGGTGCTGAATGCGATGGATGAGGAGACATTCGAGACTTTTATCCGGTATCATCTTTCGGTGTGTGAACGGCCGGAGCTTGTGGGCGCCGGATCACATACCGTGGATATTTTAAAGAAAAGCATTATTTAATACATGAACCGTCTGCTATCCGGACTATTTCTGTTTCCATGATAGCGCTACCCGTAGAATATAAGCTCATTTCTTCTTGTGATTCCGCATAAAAAACAGAGTGTACTCTGTTATTATATTTAAAACCTGCGAAATTCCTCAAAATGCATTGACATATGCCATTTTTCGCAGTAAAACACTATCTAAAGTTATTCATATTTTAGAATGCTTATACATTTTTAATATTTATCATGAAGGCGTATGTTATGAATACACTTGTAATCGTCTTAATTGCAGCTGTACTTCTCAGTGCTGCATATGTACTTTACGGACGCTGGCTTGCTAATAAATGGGGAATTGATCCAAAGGCAGAGACACCAGCGAAAAAATTTGAGGATGGAAAGAGACAGTACCAGGTCTTGTATGTACCGTTGCTGCACTGGTACTTACCAGTCTGGACGCCGTTGCACGTATCGGATCTGCCAATATCTGGCCACTGTTCGGATCTGCCAACCAGTTACTGTCCGCACTGGTAGAAAGAACCATCGGACTTGTCAAAGCTTACTTTAAAGCACAGAAAGAATCTGCATAGATTAATTTTTAAGAATTAAATCGCAAATCAAATCCAATTACAATCCCCACCAGTAATTGCAAGACTCAAAAGCGCATCCATCTTTTCAACCTCTTCCTCGCCTTCAATCTTCTGAAGGAGCTCCGCTGTATCCAGCACATCTTCTAATGACTCGTCCGGTCCGATCTCGTAATCTATCTCCTGTTCGCAGTCCGGGCATGGAATATGCTTCATCGTTTGTAATGACAGGAAACGGTTTCCGCATTTCCTGCATTCATAATATCCGCATTCCTTTGTCCCGTCCGGTACATAATACATATCACTCACCACCTTATATTTCTTACTACTTTCGCTACTTCCAGCAGTCAAGCTTCTCTTTCATTCCGATATCCTTACTCTTGAACACCGGATTCATTCCCATTTTAAGCTGTCTTTCATATGCCTTCATTGCCGTATTAGACAGAATGAGGATCACCGGAATATTGATGATCGCCATTACTCCCATCAGCACGTCCGAGATATTCCAGAGCATGGACGTTTCTCCTTTACTGCTTTACAGGCACTGTGAAACAGACGCACCTGCGGGAAGCTCGTCCGGATTGTAAAATACACACCAGCTCCGATTAATATGATAACTAACAGTTTACTGTACATAAATGAGCTGATGTTATCAATGATCATACTTAACATACTTTTATTTTTCTCTATAAATATACAGTAATTCTGCAAGTTTGGGAAGAATAAATTGCATACATTGACACTGGCACTTATTTCCTCTATATTATTGTCTATATAAGAAAAGGAGATTCATATGTTATTATTCAAATCATTCACTATATTAATTATCGGATTTGTCCTGCTGATCAAGGGTGCAGATTTTTTTGTAGAGGGAAGTTCTGCTGTAGCAAAACGTCTCCGGATTCCTTCTATGATCATCGGGATGACCATCGTAGCCATGGGAACCAGTCTTCCAGAATGCGCCGTCAGCGTGACTGCCTCCCTCACCGGCAACAATTCCCTCGCTATCAGTAATGCTGTCGGATCCAACATTTTTAACCTGTTAGTAGTCTGCGGTGTCTGTTCTTTATTCGTCCCGCTTGCTGTACAGAAAAGTACTTTACAGAAAGAATTTCCGTTATCTATCTTCTGTGCGGGACTTTTGCTTTTGCTTGGATATCTTGGCATGACACTCGGACGGATAGACGGAATTATCTTCCTTATTATATTTGCCGGATATCTGCTCTGGATGATCCGCTCTGCCAAAAGAGCACGTCACAATATAACTTCTGCGGATTCTTCTTCTGCACAAAAAGTGAGAAGCTCACTTTCCGAAGAAGAAATCGAGCAGGTTACCTCCCATATCAACCTCCTTCCGTTATGGAAATGTCTCATTTTCATACTGGGCGGTATGATTGCGATCAAATATGGCGGTGATTTCGTCGTTGACGGGGCATCCACAATTGCATCCAGTCTGGGACTTAGCCAGACACTGATTGGACTTACGATCATTGCCATGGGAACCAGTCTTCCGGAGCTTGTCACCTCCATCGTTGCCGCCAGAAAGGACGAAGTCGATATGGCACTTGGTAATGTCATCGGCTCTAATATCTTCAATATCCTTTTTGTACTCGGTGTCGCGGCAGCAATCAGTCCGGTGGGATTCGCTCTGGAAAATATAATCGACATTGCTTTCCTTATCATAATCAGTGCAATCACTCTCGTCTTTGCATGGACTTCGAAGGAAATCAACCGTAAAGAAGGAATTATCATGCTGGTATTATATGCCGCTTATATGGTATATATCTGCATGCGTTAATATTTGTAATTATGAAAGGACGGACATTTTATGAAAATTGTATTTTTAGATGCCAAAACAATCGGGGACGATATTGATCTGTCCGGATTTGATTCACTTGGTGAAGTTACCAAATATAACTTTACCACTCCGGAAGAAGCTCCAGAACGCGTGAAAGACGCAGATGTTCTTATCATTAACAAAGTTCCGATCAATGAAAATACGGTCGGAACAGCAAAGAATCTGAAACTGGTCTGTGTTACTGCAACCGGAACCAACAATCTGGATAAAGACTATCTGGATTCCCACAAAATTGCCTGGAGAAACGTTGCCGGTTATTCCACAGAAACAGTTACTCAGCATACATTTGCCATGCTTTTCTATCTACTTGAAAAGCTGCGCTATTACGATGATTATGTAAAAGATGGAAATTATATTAACGATACTTCTTTTACTCACTTTGCAGAACATTTTTCAGAGATCAATGGCAAGACGTGGGGAATCATCGGACTTGGCGCGATCGGACGCCGCGTTGCCCAAATTGCCCGGGCATTTGGTGCAAATGTCATCTATTATTCAGCCTCCGGACGCCCTGCACAGGATGGATATACGCAGGTTGATTTCGATACCTTGCTTACCACTTCGGATATTATCTCTGTCCATGCACCATTGAATGAACACACCGAAAATCTTCTGGATAAATGCGCATTTGCAAAGATGAAAGAAACCTGTATCTTCCTGAATCTCGGCCGTGGTCCGATCGTTGTTGAACAGGATCTCTACGACGCACTTGTAAATGGCGAAATTGCTGCCGCAGGTCTGGATGTCTTATCTGCCGAACCAATGAGTGAGAAAAATCCGCTTATCAAGATCCAGGACAGCCGCCGGCTTTTCATTACGCCGCATATTGCTTGGGCAAGCGTAGAAGCACGTACCAGACTGATGCAGATCATCCTGGATCAGGTGAAAGAATATTTCCATATGTAGAACACTAACTACTCATTAAAGTTTGATATGAAACAATTTTACATTATTTATTGAATCATCCCTACATTCATGCTATCATATATCATTGTACCTAATGAAAAAGAGTGAAAAAATATATGAATAGACGTCCTGATTCCCAGGCGTCTCTGTGGAGGAATGAGAACTATGAGTGAACGTGGATCTGCTCCTGCAGCAGAAAATAAGATGGGAACAATGCCCGTCGGAAAATTAGTATTCAATATGTCACTGCCAATGATGGTTTCTATGCTGGTACAGGCACTTTATAACATCGTTGACAGTATCTTCGTAGCAAAATTATCAGAAAATGCACTGACTGCTGTATCGTTAGCCTTCCCGCTTCAGACACTTCTGATCGCGGTAGCTACCGGTACCGGCGTCGGTATGAATGCCCTCCTGTCAAAATCACTGGGAGAACATAACTTTAAAAAGGCGAATAAAATTGCTGATAATGCGGCATTTATCTATGCCATCAGTTACATTGTATTTTTAATCCTCGGCTTTACGATCGTAAGACCTTTCTATGCAAGTCAGATTGGAAACGCAGATGTCGAGATCATGGAACTTGGAATTGATTACCTGAGTACGGTTATGATCTTTTCCTTTGGTCTGTTCACACAGATCTTCTTTGAACGGTTACTGACTTCTACCGGAAGAACTATCTTCAGTATGACTTCTCAGTTATGTGGTGCGATTACAAACATTATCCTGGACCCGATCATGATCTTCGGTCTTCTGGGATTCCCGAAGATGGGTGTTACCGGAGCCGCCGTTGCGACCGTTATCGGACAATGTGTTGCCGGAATCGTTGCCGGAACCTGTAATCACAAATATAACCATGACGTATCATTAAGTTTCAAAGGTTTCCGACCGGATATCCGTCTGATCGGACACATTTATGCAGTAGGTATTCCATCTATTATTATGCAGTCTATCGGATCGATCATGACTTATTCGATGAACCGCATTCTGATTGAATTTTCTTCAACTGCAACTGCTGTATTCGGTGTATACTTCAAGCTTCAGAGCTTCTTCTTCATGCCGGTATTCGGTCTGAACAATGGTATCACGCCGATCATTGCTTACAACTATGGTGCACAGCAGAGAAATCGTATGATCAAGACGATCCGGATCAGTCTGACGACTGCATTCTGCCTTACTTTCATTGGATTCCTCTGCTTTGAAGGCATCCCACAGGTATTACTTGGAATGTTCAATGCGTCTGACGCCATGCTGAAAATCGGTGTTCCGGCACTTCGTATCATCGGTATCCATTATCTGATCGCATGGTTCTGCATCATTGCCGGTACCGTATTCCAGGCACTTGGCAAAGCAGTATTCAGTATGATCGTATCCATCATGCGTCAGCTGGTTGTGCTGATCCCGTCAGCTTATATCTTGTCTAAGATTGGTGGCTTACATATAGTGTGGTGGGCTTTCCCGATTGCGGAAGTGATATCATTTATTGTGTCTACGGCATTTTTGATCAAAATTTATAAGACAATTATTAGTAAGATTCCGGAAGGGAAATTATAAAATAAGAAGCGGAAAAAGTTTACATTCACAACTTTTTCCGCTTCTTTTATTTTTTACTTTTACAATTCACAATATAAATTCCCACACAAACCAAAATCAATGCAATCAGACTTCTTGCATTAAATGCCTGGTTGACCTCTCCAAGAACCAACGCCGATAACACCACGCTGCAAAGTGGATTGACAAATCCGAAAATCGCCACTTTCGATACTTCGTTATGCGCCAGCAGAACCGACCAGAGTGTATACGCCACAGCCGATACCATTGCCAGGTAGAGAATCAATACTACTCCTGCAATCGACATATGATCCAAGTGTCCGCCCATCAGGATTCCGACTATGAACAGCAACACACCTCCCATGAAGAACTGACAACCGCTTAAAATAACCGGTGATACTTTTTTGGAGAAAATATTGATCAGTACGGTTGACGCTCCATAAGAAAGCTGCGCGATCAGCACGAAGCCTTCTCCTGTCAGCCTGAATCCCATGTCCATAGAGCCGCCTGCCATGTTGATGATCACGACTCCCGCAAATCCGAGGATGCAGCCAGCAAGTTTTCTGCCTGTCATCTTTTCATTTCTTACTAACAGACATGCCATTAAAATTGCAATAAAATTGCCTAGGCCTGTGATGATCCCGCCTTTTACACCGGATGTATGTGCCACTCCGATGTAAAAGAAAAAGTACTGGACGAAGGTCTGAGCAAAGCAAACTGGGATAGCATACTTGAATATCTTTCCGTCCGGAAGGACAACTCTTTTTTCCCGGATGGATGCGAACAGTAATACAAGAATTCCCGCCAGTGCGAACCGGATACCGGCAAAAACAATCTGGCTTGCGGTGTCCGCTGAATCAACGGCAAGAATCTGGTAGCCTGTCTTGATCACGGGAATTGCACTGCCCCATAAGATGCAGCAGACACACGCCAGAGCTGCGACTACCCATGTTCTGGTTAATATATTTTGTTTTTCTGAAATTTGCATTTGTGACATTTCTTTACTCTCTGGAATTCTGGTTCTATTTTTCAATCTCAATCTTCTCTTTCAGCACGACACATCCTGCCATATCACCGATAACATTAACACAGGTTGCTCCCATATCGCACAGAGTATTGATGCTAATATAGACACCCATAACTCCGGCAGGAAGTCCGGCCATTGTAGCAAGTGCCGCGAATGATGCGATTGCACCTCCCGGGATTCCCGGTGTTCCGACTGACAGAAGGACGTTCGCCAGAAGGATGATGATCATCATGGAAATGCTGACATGCACGCCGCATGCATTTGCAAAGAACATGATCATAAAGGACATCAGGATCGATACAGCATCCATGTTAACCGTTGCTCCAAGCGGGATCGTGATACTTGAGATCTGGTTCGGAACTCCAAGTTTATCTTCGACACAGCTTTTACTCAGCGGAATGGTAGCTGAACTTGAGCATGTACCAAATGCATTCAGTGCCGCCGGCATGATCGCCTTGAAGAACTTCACCGGACTTGTCTTGCCGAGAATGCTCACTGTGCCGCCATATACGATAAATGCAAATCCAAAGAATGCGACATATAAGATAATCAGCTGCGTAGCCAGTGATACGATCGTCTTTGTACCATTCGCCTCTACAACCGGAACGATCGTACAGAAGACTCCGATCGGTGTGAAATACATCACCGTACTGATGATCTTCAGACATGCTTCATTGCAGGAATCGATGACCTTTAATAATGGCTCACCTTTTTCTCCAATCGCGATCAGTGTGAATCCCATGATCAGCGCAAATACCAGCACCTGCAGCATATTACCTTCTGCAAATGCAGATACCGGGTTAGACGGGATCAGTCCCTTAATCGTATCAAGAATGCTGTCCATCTTGGTTGCCTGAATATCAGATGTAGCCATCTTAAAGCTAACGCCTTTTCCAAGACAGATCAGTCTCGGAATGATCAGTCCAACAAAACTTGCGATTGCTGTTGTGCACAGGAAGAACAGCATTGCCGCTCCTGTGATCTTACCTGTCGTCTTGGCACTTCCGATGCTCGCAATACCCATTACGATCGAACAAAATACCAGTGGGAAGATCATCATATTCAATGCACTCATATAGATACTTCCCAGTACACTTGTTGCAGTCAGAACCACGTTAAACCGTCCCGCCAAAAACAGTCCGGTCAGGATTCCGAGGATCAGTCCGACGAAAATCGCACCGGTGATGTGCTTTCTGTACCACTCATAAAAACTCTTCATTTGTATGTACTCTCCTTACTTTTCAACTATAATATAACGTCTATATTTTACTATACACATATAGGCTATAGTTTATATCAAAAAGAGTGGAACGTCAATGTCCCACTCCTTATACCGTAAATTTCTCCACATAATAATTCTGTATCTCTGTAAGGATATACGCCTCATAATACTCCACCGGAATCTCCCGGTTCTCTTCCAGACTATTTTTACTATTTTATCAGTCATCTAACAGTACATCATTAACCACATCGTATGCATCTTCCAATGCATCCAACGCTTCCGTCAGAGTGTCTGCTTTATCCACTTCACCTTCTTCTTCATATTCATCCAGTATATTTACCAGAGAATCTTTTACTTGTTGGATGGATGTTATCATGTCTTTTAACTGTTCTTCTTTTGTTGATGTGGAATTTATATTTACTATTTTGCTCACATTGTACCTCCCGTATTCTTGCCTATTTATTCTCTTGCTGATACATTTTTTCCAGTGTTCTAATTCTGATTCTTTACACCCATCTCATGCCATTCTTCCCCGCCCCAGGTTGACTGCGCGATTCCTTTATCTTTAAATCCGAATTTCTCATACATCGCTACCTTCGATTCCAGACAGGTAAGGATAATCTCTTTTCTTCCCCGCCCCCATTCTCTTTCGAGATACCGGCGTACCAGTTCTCTTGCAAGTCCCTGACTGCGGTATTCCGGCAGTACATCCAATCCCAGAAGCATGACATTCTTGCCTTCCGGGTTATGCAGACTGGCATTTGTAAAGAACTCGTCCTTTAATATCTCATCATCCGTTGCTAGTCCATTTAAAAAACCTGCCATCTTTCCATTTTCTTTATCAATCGCTACCAGAAATAAATCCGCAATTCCGGCAACACGGTCTTTCATATGCTTCTTAGAACAGGCTTCATTCGGCGGAAAACAGATCCTTTCGATCTCTGCTGCTTCTTCTGCTTCGTTCTGTTTTATGTTTCTAAATTCATATCTTTCTGAAATATGTTTATTTGACATTTTCTTTTCTCCAATCCCATTACCGTATAAAATGTGTCGCAATTCGTTCTTCCTTTTCCGGTAATCCGAACTTTTCTTTTCCAAGCGCAATACTCTTCATCAAGAATGTCATATTTCTTGCAAGTGTACGCATCGTCTGTTTTCCTTCTCCGTCCTGCTCTGACTCACCCGGCATACGTCCATGAATGCTGTTCCAATACTGGCTTGATGCAACCGGCATTCCGGAGATTGTAAAATACTTGTTCAATTCATCAAATGTTGCTGAACAACCACCGCGTCTTGCACATACAACACTTGCTCCGACTTTCATCGTCTTGTCAAAATGACTGCTGTAGAACAAACGATCAAGACAAGCAATCAGTGTCGCATTTGCTGACGCATAATATACCGGGCTTGCAACGACAAATCCATCGGCTTCTTCAAACTTTAGTGCCAGTTCATTTACCATATCGTTGAATACACATTTGCCTTTCTCATAGCAGGAACCACAGGCGATACAGCCTCGAATATCTTTATTGCCGACCAGTATGATCTCTGTCTCGATTCCGTTATCTTTAAATACCTGTTCCATTTCTTTTAATGCAACAGATGTATTGCCATTAGCCCGTGGGCTTCCATTTAACATTAACACTTTTAAATTTTGCTGCATTGATTTGTTCCCCTTTCAATGATTCTCTTCCTGACAGATATTTCTTTCAGGATTCGCAAGTTTTTATGCTCATATCCTTAGCGTTCTGAATTCCACCGCATGCTTCCTCTTCCAGATTGGGAACAAATTCCGCTGACACACATAATTCTCCCTCTCTTTGATCGCAACCGCCTGAAAAAACGTCTTCCACATCTCTGTATATTCATCTTCATACTGTTCTGTTTTACGAAGTGACTCAAATTCGTCATCCGTCAGATAACGCAGATAGTTTGTTCCGTCTTTTGGATGTACGCATGCTGTTTTCCGGTTATCATCTATGATCATCCAATGTTCTGATGGCATCCGGTCCGCAAAATGTCTGCCAACCAGCATGATCACATCACTTTTGGGTTCCAGATGACTGACATAGACCTTTCTGTCCAGCGACTGGAATCGTGCAAATTCATTAAAATGATGGCTTTCATTACCGACTTTCCTCCGAAGTTCCAACATGCGTATCACATGAGGATTCGAATACTGTTCCAGTACCTTACTTCCCACTGCAAATCCGACACGCAGAAAATTATAGATTGCCTGTAACGCATCTTCCTCCACAGAAAGGCTTGCATAATATACATCCAGATATGCTTCATCGGAAATATCCCTGCGAACAGAACGGATTACTTTTTCTGCTTTCACATTATCCCCGTCTACATGGACATACTCATCAAACATTGTCTGCTGTAATATCGGTTCTTTCTTTAATTGTATCTGATCATGACCGATTCGTAAAGCTTCCGACCAGGCATCATAGATGCAGGTCATAATGTCCTCCAGACGATCCTTACAAGTATATATCTTCATAATTTCCTACCCTATCCCAAAGTCTGCCAACGACAATTGCACATAAGATTCATTGGAATGTTCTATATTCCATACATCTTTCTTATCTACACTCACCAGTTGTCTCATAATATACGATGCTTCAACCGGTGTATGATACATCTGTTTTCCCCCACAGGTAATAAAATAATGCGCCCGCTTAAGTACCACACCCATCTTCTTTAAGCTTGCAAAATCCAGTCTTCCATACCGTCTTGCATGTGTGATCCGACTGGCGGATTTGGGACCGATTCCCGGTACCCGAAGCAGTCTTGCATAACTTGCAGTCTCTATTTCCACAGGAAATTGTTCGAGATGGCGTAATGCCCAGTCACACTTTGGATCGATCAGTTCATTGAAATCCGGCTTTTCTTCCGACAATAATTCACCTGCCTGGAATCCATAAAATCTAAGCAGCCAATCTGCCTGATAGAGGCGGTGTTCACGCAAAAGCGGTGTCGGTGTTCCAAGCCCCGGCAGTGCATCATCCTCATTCAGCGGAATATATGCTGAGTAAAACACTCGTTTCAGATCAAAGCCCTGATACAACTGCTGGGTCGTCTGCAATAATGTATAGTCACTTTCCCCCGTCGCACCGATGATCATCTGTGTACTCTGCCCAGCAGGTGCAAAACGACGCTTTAAACCAGACATATCACGGGGTGCTAACTGATATGCATTGTCCCATGTAAGGAGTCCATCCACTCTCCCCATTTCTTTTTGAGAAGGCAAAGTTCCGTCCTTTCCATCCGACAGTCTGTCTGTCTTCTTTTTTTCTTCCAGGCTTTCCCGATAATTCCTTTTGGATATTTCCGAAAAAATGCCGTTATTTAACAGTTGATTTCCCCTGCTTCTTTCCATATATGCTGTCTTTCCGATGGCCATCCGGTGTGCAGCAATTGTATTCTGAACCTTTCCCATAGGATTAAGGATTGTCTTCATTGTCTTATTCGGTGCAAGAGTCCGAAGACTCTCTTCCGTCGGAAGTTCCAGATTCACACTGATACGGTCGGCCAGATATCCCGCTGCGGCAAGAAGTTCATCCGAAGCTCCCGGAATCGTCTTCACATGGATATATCCGTTAAAATGATATTTTGTGCGAAGCAGCAGTAAAGTCTCACACATCTTTTCCATCGTGTATGTCGGATTTTTCAAAACTCCGGAGCTTAAGAAAAGACCTTCTATATAGTTACGCCTATAAAACTCAATCGTCAGTTCACAGATCTCTTCAGGTGTAAATGTTGCCCGTTTCACATCGTTACTTGCACGATTAATGCAATATTTACAATCATAGGCACAATGATTTGTCATCAGAATCTTTAATAAAGAAATACATCTTCCGTCCGCTGCAAAACTGTGACAGATGCCGCATGCCTCTGTATTGCCGAGTTCTCCTTTCTTTCCACGGCGGCTGGAACCACTTGACGTACATGCCACATCATATTTTGCCGCATCAGCAAGAATCTGTAATTTCTCCTGTGTTGTATAATTACTGTTTTTGATTTCTATATTCATAGTTTTATTATACAAACAAGCGTTCTTGTTTTCAAGTGGTTTTCAGAACATTTGTTCTTTTTTATCTGCTATAACTTAAATAAAAAACTGCGATAATAACCTTCACGCTATTATCACAGTTTCTCTTATATGTTCTTATTACGAATAAAATAATGATTAAGCTGTTGCTTTCTTATCATCTGTTTTTTCAAGAAGTTTCTTTACACCCTGGATTGCAACCAACACACCAAGGATCAGAAGCAATACGGCAAAAATCAGCTGTAATGTATTTCCAAGATCCAGCCCTGTTGTCAGGAATGCTTTTGTCAGTTTCACGATCGTCATACCAAGTGCTGTAAATGTAACAGCCATCATGAATACCATTGGTCCCCAGAGCATGAATCCCTTGCGCTTCGTTTTCTTAAGGAATACCGCACAAGCTACCAGTGCCAGTACAGATAACAGCTGGTTGGCTGAACCGAATAAAGGCCAGATCTCTGCATAACCGACTTTTGTCAGGAAATATGCAAGTACCAGTGTAATAACCGTTGCAAAGTATTTATTCGTTACCACTTTTAAGAATGGACTCATGTTATCCTGATCTACATCATCATCGAGGAAGAATTCCTGGAATGACAGACGGCCTACTCTGGCTACGGAATCCAGAGAAGTCAGTGCAAATGCGGATACTGCCAGATTGATCAGCGTAAATACAAGAGAGTGTGGCAGTCCGATGACTGACAGGAAGTTCGCAATCGCTCCGGCGAAAATCTGAGGCTGTGTTGTCAGTCCCTGTGCTGCTGCTTCACCTTTGGCAAAAGATGCAACTGCGATCAGTGCAATAACTGCAAGCATACTTTCCATTAACATTGCTCCGAATGATACAGGAAGCATGTTCTTCTCATTCTTAATCTGTTTGGATGCTGTACCGGAAGATACCAGTGAATGGAAGCCGGAAACCGCACCACAAGCGATCGTTACAAATAAGATTGGGAACATATACTGTCCATCTACGTTAAAGCTTGTGAATGCCTGAAGGTTACAAGATGGATTTGCTACAAATACACCAACAATCGCACCAACAATCATAAAAATCAAAAGGTAACTATTCAGATAGTCACGAGGCTGAAGAAGTGCCCATACAGGAGCGACACTGGCAATCAGGATGTAAACGAAGATGATGAGATGCCATGCATCCAGTCCTACATACATTGGGAAGTGAAGTCCCAGTGCGATTGCTGCTACCAATAATACGATTGCAACCGCTGTATTAATCCACTTGTTGAATTTCGTATACTTCAAAAACATTCCAAGTCCGACTGCTTCTAAGATAAATATCATAGAAGTAGTTGCGACTGCACCGTTAGCTGCAATTTTTGTTACTTTTCCGGCTTCACTTACTGAGAATCCATTAAAGGTTCCGGCTACAACATCAGCAAAAGCTGCAACGACCAGAATACAAAACAGCCAGCAGAATAACAGGAATAATTTCTTACCTAATTTTCCGATATATTCTTCAATGATATATCCGATTGTACGTCCTTTATTCTTTACAGATGCATACATAGATGCGAAATCCTGAACGGCTCCAAAGAATACCCCTCCGATTAAGATCCATAAAAGTACCGGAAGCCATCCGAAGATTGCTGCCTGGATCGGTCCGTTGATCGGACCTGCACCTGCGATTGATGCAAACTGATGACCGAATACGACGTTCGTATCGGCCGGTACATAGTCAACCCCGTCTTCCATCTCATATGCCGGAGTTTTGGCATTTGGGTCAATGCCCCATTTGTTCTGAAGATAACGACCATAAAGAAGATATGCTCCACCAAGCACAACAATGGCAATGATCATCATTAATATTCCACTCATAAAACAATCCCTCTTCTTTCTCTTTAAAGTAAATATATAAAAAAACGCCTTCGCTATCCTTTCGGATAACAAAGGCGGAATATTCTTCCGTGGTACCACTTTGTTTTACTGCAGTCATCACTAACCACAACCACTTGTTACTGTCAAAATATCTAACAGTTTCTTCTGTAACGTGAAGACAACGTCCCGGCTTACTCGATACCTGACTATGTTGATTCTTCCAACCTGTATATTTCAGCGGGATGCTCCTGGGTGATATCATAAAATACTTTCTGCCGTTTCACACCATCCAACGGCTCTCTGAATTCCAGTTAACTTTTATGACGTATCCCTTTCATTGCATTTCTTATTTACTTTTTAGCTTACTTAATGTTTTACACTTTTTTCTTGTAAAGTGCAAGAGTGGAATTAAACATAATTTACAAAAATACAGTCCTATTTTTGTGCATTTTTTCACATTATATAATTCCGGTTATCTCTTCTACAGATTTCACAAAATAATCTGCTCCATCCAGTTCTCCCTTCTCACCATAACCATACAGGCATCCGATAAACGGACTTTTACAGGATCTGGCACATTCCAAATCCTGTCTTCTGTCTCCGATCACCAGATAGGAACCCGGATAGTTCCTGATAACTTCCTGCACGATCTCCGTCTTAGGGCAGAAACCATACGATTCACAGTCATAAAACTGTTCAAACCATCTTTCCATTCGGAATTCTTCCCAATGTGCTTTGCGGTATGCCACTTTACAGTTGCTTAAGATCACAAGATGATATCCTCTGTTCTTCAAAGCTGTAAGCATCTCTTCCGCTCCCGGATACCACACTGCCCGGTGCTTCCTGATCTGCCTGACCATGGAATCTCCCACGATCGCACTCGCCTGATCTTTGTATCTCTGATCTAATTCCGGCAGAAATGTATCCCACATTTCTTTGCTGTTTAAGCCCAGCCATCCTGCGATCTGCGCCGTCTCTATCTTCTGTTCCTCTACAACATTCTGTTCCGCCAACCACTGATAAGCTTCCCTGAACGCCAGCTCATAGATTCCAAGAGTGTTATGTATCGTTCCATCATAATCAAAAATGATTGTTTTCACCATCGGCTGCACCTGATTAAAGCTGCTTCATCAGATTTACCATCTCAATTGCGGACAATGCACAGTCATATCCTTTATTTCCTGCTTTACTTCCTGCACGTGCGATAGCCTGTTCGATATTCTCTGTTGTGATCACTCCGAATAATACCGGAATTCCTGTTGCAAGTTCAACCTGCGCGATTCCTTTGGCCGATTCATTACACACCAGATCATAGTGGGAAGTATCCCCGCGGATAACTGCTCCTACGCAGATGACTGCATCATACTTTCCGGACTGTGCCATCTTCTGTGCAGTCAGCGGAATCTCAAATGCTCCCGGTACCCATGCAGCCGTAATGTTCTCTTCTTCTACCCCATGTCTTACCAGCCCGTCGACGGCTCCGCCCAATAACTTATTCACAATGATCTCATTGAATCTGGCAGCCACGATTCCGACTTTCATTCCCTCAGGTGCTACTACTTTTCCTTCTACTAAATTGATCTGTCTCATGATTTCTTCCTCCTGTTATTCATTAAATCTTTTTATAATTCTATTTCTTTGAAAATGTGTCCCATCTTTTCCTGTTTTGTCTTCATATATTTCAGATCATACTTCTGCGGTGGAATCTCCAGCGGTACTCTTTCATTGATCTTCAGTCCAAACCCACCAAGTCCATAGACTTTGTCCGGATTATTGGTCAGAAGTCTCAATGACTTCACTCCGAGATCCGATAATATCTGCGCTCCGATCCAGTACTCTCTGAGATCCGGTGCAAATCCCAACTTTACATTGGCCTCTACCGTATCATATCCCTGCTCCTGCAGTGCATATGCCTTGATCTTATTGAGCAGCCCGATTCCTCTGCCTTCCTGCCTCATGTAAAGAATGATCCCTCTGCCTTCTGCTTCTACCTGACGCATCGCTGTCTGAAGCTGCAGACCACAGTCACATCTAAGCGAGCCAAATGCATCACCTGTCAGGCACTCCGAATGTACCCTGCAAAGTACATCTTCACCGTCTCCGATATCACCTTTTACCAGTGCAAGATGGTGTTCTCCTGTAATATCATTGATATATCCGTGAAGTCTGAAATCTCCATACTGCGTCGGAAGGTCTGCAACCGCCTCTTCTTTTACATGTTTTTCATGGATTCTCATGTAATCCTGAAGATCACGGATTGTAATAAATGTAAGATTATGCTCTTTTGCAAATTTCCACAACTGTGGTGTACGCATCATTGTGCCATCTTCTTTCATAATCTCACAACACACGCCGCATTCCTTCAATCCAGCCAGTCTCACCAGATCAGTCGTTGCCTCTGTGTGTCCGTTCCGCACCAGGACTCCGCCTTTTCTGGCAATGAGTGGAAATACATGTCCCGGTCTTCTGAAATCTTCCGGCTTCGCATCTTCATCCACACATTTCATGATTGTATAGGAACGTTCTGCTGCCGAAATACCTGTCGTCGTATCAACATGGTCCACTGCAACGGTAAATGCTGTGCTGTGATTATCGGTATTCTCCGCAACCATCGGTGGAAAGTTAAGCCTTGCTGCAATTTCCGCACTCATCGGTGTACAGATAAGCCCTTTCGCATAAGTCGCCATAAAATTGATATTCTCCTGTGTTGCAAACTCTGCTGCACATACCAGATCCCCTTCGTTCTCTCTGTCCGGATCATCTGTAACCAGAATAACCTTTCCTTCCCTCAGATCCCTTAGTGCCTCTTCGATTGTATTGTACTGATTGTTTTGTGACATTCTATTTATCCTCCTGTTCTAAAATCCGAATTCCTGCAAAAATTCCATCGTAATTCCGGATTCTTTTTTCTCTTCTTCACTCTTTCCAAGGCCTAACAGCCTTTCTACGTATTTTCCGATCACATCATTCTCCAGATTCACAGAATCGCCCGGCACTTTTTCCAAAAGCGTCGTTTCTTCTCCTGTATGCGGGATAACCGATACCTGAAATCCCTCTTCCTCTACTTTTGCCACCGTCAGGCTGATGCCATCTATACAGATGGAGCCCTTTTCTACGATCAGATGTAATATCTGCGGCGATGTTCCGATAGATACCCAGATGGCATTCTCCTCCCGGATCAGAGACCGGATCACACCGGTTCCGTCAATATGACCGCTTACGATATGTCCTCCAAATCTTCCGTCTGCAGCCATTGCCCGTTCCAGATTCACCTGACTTCCGACTTTACAGCTTCCCAGACTGCTTCTCCTGATGGTCTCTGCCATCACATCTGCAGTAAATCCATCCGGCTGAAGTGATGTAACTGTCAGACACACTCCATTGACTGCGATACTGTCACCGATCTTCGTTCTTTCCAATACCTTCTTCGCCTTGACTGCCAGAACTCCCGACTCTCCGGTCAGCTGCATATAGCGGACCGATCCTTTCTCTTCTACGATTCCTGTAAACATGGCCCCTCCTGTTCTTTTTCACATACCTGACAGATTATCCTGATGTCTTCACCGATCCGGCAGATATCCGTACATTTCAGTTTCAATGCTTCTGATGGAAGTCCGATGCCGATTCCTTGCACCGGTGTCTTACTGTTCTTTCCGCCAAATAATTTTGGTGCGATAAAACAGTGTACCTCTTTTACAATTCCTGCCCGCAGTGCACTGTCGTTCAGCGTGCCCCCGCCTTCCAGCAGAATGCTGTCAATGCCCTCATTTCCAAGATTTGTCATCAGCTTTTTAAGGTCTATCTGACCTTTTTCATCCGGACAGCAGACAGTATCCACGCCTTTCGCATGTAACCATTCTATTTTTTCTGTTATTTCTTCGTTCTCTTCCCGTCCTGCATAAGCCACGATTGTCCGGTACTCTTTTGCACTTCTTACAATCTGGCTGTCAAGCGGTATCCTAAGACTGCTGTCGCATACTATTCTGACCGGACTTTTCCATCCTTCTACCCGGACATTCAACATCGGATCATCCGCAAGTACAGTCCCGATACCGGCCATAATACCCATATACCGGTGCCGCATATGCTGCACTTCCTGTCGGGCCGGTTCTCCTGTGATCCACTTCGATGCACCCGTCTTTGTCGCAATTTTCCCATCCAGTGTCATGGCATATTTCATCACTACATACGGTGTCTTCGTCGTAATATAATGGAAGAACACCGGGTTCAGACGGTCACATTCTTCCCGCATAAAATCCTGAACTACTGTAATTCCCGATTCACGCAATATCTGTGCACCTTTTCCTGCCACCTTTGGATTCGGATCCCTGGAACCAATCACCACTTTTTTAATCTTCTGTTCTATGATTGCTTCCGTACACGGCGGTGTCTTGCCATAATGACAGCATGGTTCCAGCGTAACATAGATTGTCGCACCCTCTGCCGATTCTGTAAGCGATGCGATTGCATTGCGCTCTGCATGAAGTTCTCCGCATTTTTTATGATAACCTTCCCCGATGATCCGGCCGTCTTTTACGATCACCGCACCTACCATCGGATTCGGATTCGTCCATCCTTCTCCCTTTTTTGCAAGCTGAATTGCCCGGAGCATGTATTCCTGATCCGTCATTTCTCTTCCTTCTTTCTTAGTTATACAAAAACCCCTGCAGGATACCTACAGGGGAAATGATCTGTTACATATAACTGACAAATGATCTGTTAACCAAAAAAGCTCTGAAATGGATCACCATCTCAGAGCTCAGACACTACATTCATCTTTTAAAATAACTGTACCATCATCTTCTTTCATCCAGACTATACTGTCGGCTCCGGAATCACACCGGATCATGCCTCTCGGCCCGCGGGCTTTACCGCCGGTAGGGAATCGCACCCTGCCCTGAAGATTTCGTTTTTTTTATCATAATACTTTATATATCATTTGTAAAGCAAAAGATATCAATGCATTCCAATCAGAGATCAAAAAATAATTTTTTTCAAAAAGGACTCCGGGTTTCATAAAACCGGAGTCCCTGAAAATCAAATTTCCCTTACGTCTTTCTTATCTACACTGATCACGACAATCGCTATCACAAATGCTATTGTACTTTTTATGTCTTTATCTCTATGTTTTTTGAATTATAATCCTTCCCGACACCTAATACATTTTTATAATGCCTTGTCCATGAATGCAATAATACCCGCTTCGACTTCGTTCTTAATCTCAGCATAATTATGTATCTCGTGACGGTATCCCGAGTACAGCTTCGTCGTTACGTTATGTCCGGTCTGTACCAGCCAGTTACTTACCTGATATACACCGACACCATACTCACCTACCGGATCCTGATCTCCCGCAATATTATAGATTGGCATGTCTGTCGGCACTTTTTCGGCCCACTTTGTTCCCTCGATCTGTAACATCATCTGGATGAAATCATATACCGAACGGTTGCTGGTCGGTCTGGTAAATGCATCAAACGGATCATCGGCATGATCCCGCTGTACATACGGATCGGCACAGATCCACTCATTTCCGATGCTGACCTCTCCACAGCGCTCACACATCCATCCCATCAGTTCTCCGGTATATGACGGATCGGATTCTTCTCCATGTCCTGCATCGATCGCTTCTTTTAATTTCTTTCCCGTCTCTTCTGCCCCGCGGAAGATTCCCGTTGTTCCGCAGATAGTTGCCCCGGCCAGTTCGTCCCCGTATTTTGCAATGAAATCTCTTGTGATAAAAGATCCCATGCTGTGTCCGAATAAGAAATATGGCAGATCCGGATATTTTTCACACACGATTCCTTTCAATGTATGCTCGTCTTCCATCATTGTATGCGGTCCTTTGTCTCCCCAGTCGCCCCACACATTATTGACCATTGCTGTCTTCCCATGTCCTACATGATCGTCTGCTGCCACGATATAACCCGCATCCATGAAGGCAGATATCATGTGCAGATAACGTCTGGAATGTTCCCCAAATCCGTGGATCACCTGGACGATTCCCTTCGGTTTGCAAGCCGGAACATAGATCCATCCCTGGACCTGGTCACGTCCGTTGTAGGACGCAAAAGATACTTCGTGTAACATAATGTATTCCTCCTTTTCTATCTTATCCGTACGATTTTAGATTCTTTTATTCTGTACGGTTATAAGCTGTTCTTCAAAAATCCTCTGGTATTCTTCTTCCACCTCACCAAATGCTCTGACCTCATACCTCAGATCAATATGCAATTCGGGCGCTTCGCTCTCCTGTTTCTCTCCCAGAAGAAACGTCAGATCATACCATAGCATTGCCTTATCAATCGCATTCAACTGCATCTTCTCTTCCGGTGTCAGGTCCGAACCGAGAAATTTTTCATAAATCATAGAAAGCATACGTTCTTCGCGTTCATTATATTCCGGCAGTTCCTTCTTAAAAGGCGACGGAACATCCGACATATAACACTCGCTTGCATCGTGAAGCAGGCATGCAAGCACCATCCTATCCGACAGACCTCTCGCCTTTGCCTCTTTTGCACAGCAAATGCAATGTTCCCCGACCGACCAGAACATCTTCACATGACCATTTCCTCTGCATATCAGGGACAGCGCATGTGCAATGTCTGCTATGTCAAATAACTCCGGATCCGGTTCTGTTGGTTTAAAATGTTTTCCTGTGTAGGTCGTAATGTATTCACTCATTTTCTTTTCTGCTCTTTCACATACTCTTCCAGAATCTCCGCTGCCCTTCTGCATGCTTTCACACAAGGTCTGCTCTGATAATACGCTTCCGTTCTGACCGCAGGCTCTTCCAGATCTTCGCCCTTCTCCAGCCCGAGAAGTTCCCGGCAGATCAGGCTTCCTTCCGAAGCTTCAAAGGATCCACAAAGCTTCTGCACAAGTACATAAAGCTGCTTTTTCCCCGCCGCATCTTTCGGATCGTCATATCCGTACAGATCACCGATTACCATGACCATTCCTGTCACGGCTCCGCATACCTCACGCAGCTTGCCAAATCCCGCTCCGAACGGGCTTGCTTTTTTTGCTGCCTCTTCCACTGTTATTCCCAGTTCTTCCGCAAATGCTGCATAGACCGACTGGCTGCAGTTGTAGCCTGTGCGGAAGAGGGATTCTGCTTTGTCTGCTTTGTTCATTGATTTTCACCTCCGGTTGTAATAACATAATCTGTCACACTGTTCTTCTATACTGATTATGATACCATGAAACCTTAACACCCTCAACTTATATTATAAGCCACTTTTCACTCCAAACATCCATTTCACGCCCTTAGCCAGCCTTTTCCCCGCATCTGCAAAATGCCCTCCCGCATTCCACTCTAAAACCACGGATTCCACCATCGAGTCCTCCTGTAACAGCCCTTCCTGCGCCCTGGTCCTGTCACCGACCGCTGCCATTACTTTGTTCTTCGCCTTCTCTTCCTTTCCGCCAAGGCTCAGATACACGCTACATTTACTCTGAATCACATGATTCCTCACATAATGGTCCCAGTCCGGGAACCACAACGAACCCGAACAGCATACAATTCCAGAAAACACGTCACTTTCATAAGCTGCCCATAGCGCAAATAATCCGGCAAGCGAATAACCCATCAGCCAATGTTCCCTGTCTTTCACACCAAAAGTCCGGTCAATATGTGGCACACATTCCTCTGTCAGCCATCTCAGCGTCTTCAGACCTTGTCCGGCGAAGCCTTCCTTTCCGAATACAGCCGCTGCTTCCCACGGTGAAAAGTCCCGGTTCCAGTTCTCCACCTGAAATGCAACGAGCAGGAAATTTTGTTCCGGCACAAGTTCCAGTAGAGATTTCCACAGATGTTCTACTTCGTTCTGCTGATGTGGATACATGCCCCAGAAGATGACCGGGCCGCCGGTTCCGTTCTGAGCGAGATGTAGTTTGATTCCGTTTATTGACATATCCTGAATCATCCCGGCACTCCTGCCGCCCTTTTCTTTTGTTAGCTCCGTTGTAAGCATTTGCTTTTTCTCTTTATTTTCCATCTGCAATTCTCCTAAATTACAAAGATTCATCTTTATTAATCTCTTCCATATACCCGGCTGTAACAATGCCTGCCGGCAATGCCACAATTGCAATTCCAAATACCGACGATAACATCGTAATCACCTTACCAATCGTTGAAACAGCATAGATATCCCCATATCCAACCGTAGTCAGCGAAACGGTCGCCCAGTATACCGCATCAAAAAAGCTTGGAAATGTTGCCGGTTCTACATTAAACATGATCAGTGCCGAGATCACTATGTATCCTATCGCCAATCCGCCTACTACCAGCAACGCCTCTCTCTGCTTTTTGAATACATTGATAATAATATTAATACTCTTAGAATATCTGATCACTTTAAATACTCGGAATACCCGGAAAGTTCTGAACAACCGGAAGAGCCTTAATAACTTCAGGCTGCTGTTCAAAAGCGTTACTGATGGAAGAATCGATACCAAATCGATTACCGCCATTGGTGTAAACGGATATTCGGCAAATGATTTCTTTCCTTTTTTCAATTTCAGGTCCGCCGTTAATAATCTTAGAATATAGTCTATGATAAATATAATAACCGTAACAAAATCTAACATTTGCGTAAGTTCATTTGCGTTTCTAACGGCAAGCGGAATAATACTTACTACTATGACGATCATCATCATCCAGTCATATAACTTGCTTATTGTATTTTGTTCATCGTTCACTTCAATTATGTCGTATAAGGATTTTCTCCATTTCATAAAACCACTTCCTGTTCATATTTTCCCGAAGGGGATATTCCATCCCGGACGATAAAGTCCCCTTTCAGGTTTTCATACTGCATACCGGACTTTTTTACAAATTCTATTGGTTGTACAGAACTTACAGGCATCGTAATACTCAATCTGCATTTCCCCGAAAGATTCGTTCCATTTCCTAAGGGTACTGAAGTAAATGTTCCATTTAAACAGTTTACTTTGCAAGACGGACCATAAAATTTTCCATCCGGAGTGATTGAAATCAGCAATTGCGCTCCGTCAAATAAGTTGGTTTTCCCGGAGACAATTATTTTTCCTTCTGTATTTTTCTCATATTTAATCTCCATCCTGACTTCTATGGCATCTTCACTCACAGGGATTGTCTGAGTGAATGCTCTTATCCGATGATTTTCATAGCATGGTTTATACTTTTTCAGTTCTTCATCCGTAACATCAGGTGTTTTTCTCCACTTTACTTCTCCTTTTTCAATAACGTCTTTCTCCTTCTGAATGGAGTGAATCTTCCGCCCCACTAAATGCCATTTTGCCTGAGGATTCCAATTTCTATTTTCAATTTCGAGGCAAATATTATTCAACTCTATATATAGCAGGCTATAATGTTTTATAAATTCATTCCATTCCCGGATTCTTGAACAGCAGCCATTGGTAGTTTTATTATAAAATTCTTGAATCTGTTCCTTATTTTCGGATATCCATGTATATAATTTTTCTTTCTCATCATTGGCATATAAAGAAAACATTTCCCGTATATAGGGCATCGAATCCTCAAAAATCTGATGATAATACACATATAATTCATCGTCCGGTTTATAAACATTTTTCTCATTATACTCCGATATAATTGAAGTTCCGGATTGATTCTCCCAGGAAAATTCTCCATCTCTTTCTTTTAACGGATCAATTCCCGTATTTTTCCATAATGGATTAATCCACCTGCCCGTAATCCGCCAGTTATACAAAAGCATATCTTCCTTCGACACTCCGACATATATCCATATAACATCCGAAGAACTTTTATACCCCTCACAAACATGTCGAACGATCTGCTTCGCCCACTTTATCGGCAAATCTTCTTTCACGATAATGCGTAAATCCGTGTCCCTTCTACAATGCGTTTTCTGCGATATATCATATACCGTATAATCTTTCTCTGACACATCGTATCTGACAGTTCTGTACTTTGCTCTTAAATATGCCCCACCAGACGGCATCTCCGGATAAATGGAACACACGTTAATCTTCTCCTCTTTATCCAGTTCGTCCCGTATGCCGGCCTTATAAGATGCCGGTATTCGATAAACCATCACCGGCGGGATCGAATCCAGCGTAATAAGTCCACCTTTTTCATCATCTGCACAGATAAAAAAGCATCCTTCTTGTGCTTGAATTCTTGCATTTCCCACACTTAAATCCTCTGATCTTTTTACAAATAACGGTGTATGAATAACTTTCTGAATTTCATCTTCTGTGTAATTCACCTTCAATTTCTGCCAAACCTTCTCTGCTATTTCTTTATACGAAAGCTCTGGGAAGCAGGCATGAAGGGATAATATATATACATCGGGTGAATTACAACTTTTTCCATTTCTGATATACATAAACACATATCCGTCTTTGTCATTCGCTATACCATTCTGCTCGCATGCAAAATATAACGCAACAAATGGATCGACAGTTATATCCAGCAATCTTGTTGGAACATTATTATGTTGAAGCAGTGCAAGTTTTCCAATATATCTATATGCATTCTTCATTTGTTCACCATACATTTGCATCATTTCCTGATACATACATCCTTCGTTTTCCAGATATCCTTCATCACGCAAAATACTTGGTTCTCGATTTGGAAATTCTTCTACCTCTCCTCGAAAATATATTTCATCATAGCATTCCTGGAACCTTTTTAATTTTTTTCGGAAATCGGCAAGACTTATAATTTCGTCATTTGCATGCATATATCTTTCTCCTTCGATCTTTATATCTAATATTGACATTTACAACATTTCTTTTTAATTTCCATCTATTGATTTCGGTCGTAATAATTCCATTTTTCTTCCAATGATAACTTTTAGCAATTCAACGTTTTTCTTTTTAATCAAGTCATATTGTTG